>CASFMA010000078.1 GCA_949295675.1 uncultured Spirochaetales bacterium
GCCTCACACTATTCGTTAAATGTCAAAATCCCATGGTATAAATGTTTAGATAAAGGAGAATATTGATGGGAACACCACTAAGACTGATTCCGATCTTGCTTCTCGCAGCACTTCCTCTTGCAGGGGAAAGCCTGCCCACAATAACGCTGGAAGAGGCTATATCATCTGCAAAAGAGTCAAATATACAGCTGGAGATAGACAGCATTGAACTTGAGAAAGAGCTAAGGAGCGCAGATGCCGTGATGCAGACATTCATGCCTGATATATCCCTCAGCGCAACGGTCTCGGCATCAGGCAGCTTCCAAAGCGGCGCACAGTCCGGCTTCAGAGGGCTTGACTACAGCATAAACGCGAATGCAGCTTTTCCGTTCAATGGGTCAATGCTGACAGACAGGAAGACAAGGAACCTGTCAAGAGAAGGCGCAGTGCTTGCATATGAGGGAGATGAGACGGCATTTGAGCATGATGTGATAACAGGCTACTGGGGACTTGCCACTGCGGATTTATCAGCAAAAGCGGCAGAGCTGTCCTATGATTCCGCGCTGCGGCAGTACAACTCAGAGAAAGAGCGATATGAGAATGGGATAATCGACGAGCTCAGCCTGTCTCAGGCGGAACTTGCGCTATATGATGCGGAACATCAGCTAAAGACGCTGCAGGACTCGAAAGCCCGGCTTATGGCAGAGTTCAGGACAATGACTGGGATAGAGACAGATTTCATCACAGAGCCGCTTCCCGAACCAGTCCTTCTAGCCCTTCCATCTGCAGAAGAACTATTCAGTGAGTTCAGCGAGAACTCCATCGCTGTCAGGACAGCGCGTAATAGGCTGGCAAGCACGCAGAATGCAGAGACAAGCCTTAAGCTATCGACATATGTCCCGACGATCAGGGCATCTGTCGGATACTCATACTCAGGCGAGCATGGCCCGGACTGGGTCTATGGAACGACAGGGAACGCCATGAACGGCTCTGTCAGCATATCGCTTCCTATCTCATCATTCATACCGACAAGCTCTGCTGACATCTCAATAAAGGAAGCCGGCGACGACGTAAGGATAGCGGCTCTCTCCCTGCAGAGCGAGAAGGATGACTTCCTTGCATTGATACGCAGCTATGTCATGAATATAGGGCAGGCGGAGGAAAGCCTGTCGATTGCAGGAAAGAGAAGGGATGCGGCAGAACGTACAAACGCATTGACCGAAGAGGCTTTCAAAGCTGGCCTCATAACGGCCGATGACGCATCAGATACAAGGAATGATCTTCTGAACGCAGAGATGGATCTGCTGTCAGCGCGTCTTGAACACCTCCTTCAGAGCTACAGCCTAGCCTACACGCTGAACATCCCTCTATCAGAGCTTCAGACAAGATATGCCAGAACTTAGGAGCAGAGACAAAATGGAAGAGAACAAGAAGGAAATTGATTTCAAGGCTATCGCAGAATCAAAGACGCAAAGCAAAGGATCGAAGGCCGTGACCTTCATACTTCTGCTTATCTGCATAGCCCTCGCAGCCGCAATCATCATAAAGATGTTCGAGCAGAAGGATGAGATAAAGATCGAGGCTGTTGCTGCAGATACATTCTCATCGACAGTCAACGTGACGGCGGTCCCGGCAGCCTATGGAACATTCTCAAAAGTCTCAAGGCTCAACGGGGAGATCTCAAGGGAAGGGAATGACATAACCATACTCCCTGATATAACCGCCAACGGCATCGTGGACGAGGTGCTTATAAAGGAAGGAGATACGGTAATCGCCGGCGATATCATCGCATACATCGACCCATCAAGGCCAGGCCAGAGCTATATGAGAAGCCCTGTAGTGGCAAAGGCCGGCGGCATTGTCTCTGATGTTGCAGTATCTGAAGGGGAAATGGTCTCTGCCTCATCTGTCATAGCAACGCTTACCTCGAAGGACGACCTGATCATAACGGCATCGGTCCCTGAGAAGTTCCTGGGATCGCTTCGCACAGGGATGAGCGCGGAATTCGAAAGCGTCGCATATCCGGATCGCATATACACCGGAACGCTGGTTTACATATCGCCAAGCCTCAGCCGCGAGACCAGAGCTGCAGATATCAAGATAGAGATAACAGGCGATACAGAAGGTCTGATGGACGGCATGTACATAAAGCTCAATCTCGAGACAGAGCATATAGAGAATGCGATGATAGTACCGTCAGATGCCCTTGATACATATCTTGGTGACGATGTCGTATATACAGTCGTCGATGGAACAGCAACAAGGAAGATCGTAAGCACAGGCAGCAGCAATGACACCGAGACTGTCATACTCTCAGGCCTCAGCGAAGGCGATCTTGTCATAACGGCAGGGAATGTCACGGACGGCACTCCTGTGAACGTTGTATAGGGGGAAGCATGGATATAGCTGAACTATCTGTAAGACGACCCGTACTTATGACGATGGTCTATGTGCTTATATCTGTCATAGCCCTCGTCTTCCTGCCCCGCCTTGACATGGCGCTCTATCCTGATGTGGATCTCCCTGTCATCTCAGTATCAGTCAGCTGCGGCGATGCCGGTCCAGAGGAAGTCGAGCTGCAGGTCACCGAGATAATGGAAGATTCCCTCGACTCCCTTGAGAACCTGGACACGATGACCTCGATATCAAGGGAAGGACGAGCGATGATCATCCTTGAATTCGACTATGGTACAGATCTGGATGACGCCGCAGAGGATGTGAACACAATAGTCTCAATGCTTTCAAGAAGGCTTCCTGACTGGGCTGAGAATCCTACCGTATATAGATATGACTCCGCAAGCTCCGGCAGCATAATGCGTCTTACCCTGACAGGGGACAGGACAAAGGACGAGCTTCAGTATATCGCCGAGAACACAGTGCAGCCGCTTCTTGAGAGAGTTGAAGGTGTATCCCAGGTCAATGTCTATGGAGGCGCCCCTGTCGAGTATGACATAGACGTGGACCCGAACAGGCTTGAGGCATATGGGCTCACGCTTTCGCAGATAATGGCGCAGGTTTCCGCAAGGAACGTCCAGAGCACAGGCGGTGAGATAACGCAGCGAGGCATGGACTACCAGATCATGACAGACGCGCGCTACATGACAATAGAGGACATAAGGGAGACTATCGTCGGATATACATCGGCCGGTACTCCCATACTCCTGCAGGATGTAGCGGAAGTCAGGCGGGACAATGAAAGAGGCGGAAGGCTGAACTACATAGACGGACAGGAAGTCGTCACCCTTTCGATATCCAACGAATCGGACAGCAACGAGACAACAGTCGCGAAGAACATAAGAGAGGAACTTCCTGCTATAATGGAGGAGCTTCCTGAAGGTCTCGCACTGACTATACAACGTGATTCGACAGAGATGATATCAGATACGATGGACGAAGTCTTCAATTCGGCTGTGCAGGGCGTAATACTTGCAGCCCTCATCATCTTCGTCTTCCTCCGCGGCATCAAGACAACGCTCATCATCTCGCTCTCGATGCCTATCTGCATACTCATAACGCTGATGCTCATGGCCATATCAGGCATGTCGATCAACGCAATGTCCATGTCGGGCCTCATCCTCGGCATAGGCATGACCGTCGATGCCTCCATCATCATACTGGAGAACACCTACTCTTTCCGCGAGCGCGGCGAGAGGAGCGCCGTGGCCGCCATACTCGGCAGCAAGAACATGTTCACCGCCATCGTCGCATCTACGCTGACGACAATCTGCGTCTTCCTCCCGATCATAATATACAAGTACGACATCGGCATGATCGGCATCATGTTCCAGGACCTCGTCATAACGGTCTGCATATCCCTGTTCTCCTCTCTCTTCGTCGCCGTCACACTTGTCCCTGCCCTCTCCGGCTCCATACTCAAGCTCAACACAAGGGTACAGAAGCCACTCAGGCTGAAGCCGCTGAAGGCGATAGACGACGCGATGGCAAACGCAGAAGTCCATATGAAGAACGCATATGTCCGTGTCCTGGGGTACTGCCTTAACCACAAGTTCCTCTTCATACTGCTGCTTGTCCTTCTCCTCATCATATCGGTGCAGAAGTTCTCAGAGCTTGGGATATCGCTTATCCCGCAAAGCTCAACGGACGACAGCGTCACGCTTGAGCTCACGCTTGATCCTGGAACAACGCAGGAGGTTACCAGCGGCTATGTCTTCGAGATGCAGAAGAAGGTGCTGGACATACTCCCGGAAGGCAGTTACGAGAGCATATTCACAGAGGTCGGAAGCAGCAATACAGGATCGATAGAGATTGAGCTTCCAGACATCACGGAGCAGACATATTCCGTCTCGGATATCCAGGGAATGCTCCGCGACATCCTGGATGATGATCCATCTGCCGACTGGATATTCTCAAATGCCCGCTCTGTCGGAGGCATGGGCGTCAATGTCGTGATACATAGCGATGACAGCGAAGCCGCGATGGCTGCCGCAAACGACATAATGAGCATACTCAACGCATATGTACCGCAGGTTGAGAACATAGAGTCTGACCTCGAGAACGGTGCTCCTAAATACGATGTCTCAATCGATTACAGGACAGCGCAGGACCTAGGAATCTCGATAAGCGACCTCGCGACAGCGATACAGTATGCCCTTACAGGCGTGACAGCCACCGAGATCTCCACATTCGACGCAGACGAGACATATGACCTTGTCGTGAGGATCGATGAGGATGAGCTGCAGTCAATAGAGGACCTCGCGGCACTGATGATAAGGACATCGACAGGCAGCAGCGTAAGGCTTGATACAGTCGCGACGTTCACGGAAGGCACAGCTCCGCGCTCGATAATGAGAGAGGACAAGGAAAGGGTGAACCATGTCACGGCATCCATCATCGAAGGCTATGCAGCAAGCGATGTGCAGGATATGGTCGATATGGCGCTCGAGGAATACCTCGTACTCCCCGACGGCGTTACGATAGAACAGGAGGGAGAGATGTACACCTTCCTTGAATACCTGCCAACGATGCTGATAATAGTCGCGCTGGCACTCTTCCTTGTATATGCCGTCATGGCCGCACAGTTCGAGTCGCTGATGGATCCTTTCATCATATTCGCGACAATCCCTCTCCTCATGATAGGCGTGATATGGATCCACGTCTTCATGGGCGAGCAGTTCTCGCTCTTCTCCATTGTCGGCATTATCGCCCTCATAGGAGTCGTCGTGAACAACGGAATTGTGCTTGTGGACTGCATAAACAGGCTTGTGGAGCAGAAGGTGCCAGTCAAGCAGGCATGCCTGCAGGCTGCATACGGAAGGCTCAGGCCGATCCTGATGACAACCCTCACGACCATCCTTGGGATGATACCTATGGCATTCTTCCCAGGAGATGGCGCTGAGATGATGCAGCCGCTCGCTGTCACATTCACAGGAGGCATAACAACCGGAGCGTTCCTGACGCTTCTGCTATCCCCTACGCTGTATCTCATTCTGAACAAGCACAAGGAGAAGCACTACGATGATCCGGACACACTGGTCAACCAGCTGAGGGAATATGACATGAGACGTCTCAGGCATATAGACAACTTCGTCGGATGATCAAACCATTCCACAGAGGAAAAGCAGGGGTCTCCCTGCTTTTCCTATCTACGGAGACTGTTCCTGAAGCTCTCCTCTCTCAGGCCTATATGCCAAATATCAATCAATGACAGCGCCGGCTGTCCTTACGATCGAGATTGCCTGCGCGACGTCAAGCCTCGCACCGCGGAGCT
This sequence comes from uncultured Spirochaetales bacterium, assembly GCA_949295675.1. Taxonomy (GTDB): domain Bacteria; phylum Spirochaetota; class Spirochaetia; order Sphaerochaetales; family Sphaerochaetaceae; genus Ornithospirochaeta. The sequence continues at coordinate 5,708 of CASFMA010000078.1, forward strand.
CCTTCAGGTTCTCTGACAGGATAATACCTTCCATATCCGAAGAATCCAGGCCAACGGACAAAAGAGGCGTACCGCGAAATGACGTGCGGACAAGCGATGATGAGACTATCGACAGACCTTCTGTCCGGCACTCTGAGAACGATGACTCGGAGAAATCAGAATTGCTTATGGAAACATTCTTAAGAAAGGAGGAATCAAATGTGGTGTAGAGACCTACACAGTCCTCTATCACAAGGTTGCGTATACGGCTTTCCGCAAATGATGCTCCGGAGAGCTTCGAGTTCCTGATAATGACACGCAGCAGCGATACATTCGAAAAATCTGCAGAGGAAAGGTCGCACGACTCGATGGTCACATCCGTAAGCGCGGCATTATGGAACGATGCAGATGAAAAGACAGAGGAAGAGATCGTGCAATCCCTGATGATACAGGAGCTGAGGTCAGCACCGGAGATATCCTCCGATGAAATATCAAGGCCTGAGGCCTCTCCTTCCGCCTCAAGAGCCTCAAGAAGCGCCGACATCAGCGTGAGTGCCTGTCCTTAAGCACCTCGACAACCTCTGAAAGCGTTGAATCCTTCTGGGCAAGGAGCACCAGGAAATGGTACATCAGGTCAGCGGCCTCGCCAAGGAAGAGATCCTTATCATCATCTTTTGCCTCTATGATCAGCTCGACAGCTTCCTCTCCGACCTTCTGCGCAATCTTGTTGAGTCCACGTGAGAAGAGATGGTTGGTATATGAACCTTCAATGGGGTTTGAACGCCTGTCGCGTATAACTGACTCAAGATAGAAAAGGAACTCAGGAGATGAAAGCTCTGACGGCTTGTTCTCTTCTCCGAAGCATGTGTCAGCACCAGTATGGCACACAGGCCCTGACGGTATAGCCTTCACAAGAAGGGTATCGCCATCGCAGTCTGCAAGGATCTCCCTAACCTGAAGGAAATTGCCGCTTGTCTCGCCTTTCGTCCAGATCCTGGAACGAGAGCGTGAATAGAACGTGACAAGACCTCTGTCAAGCGTAAGCTTATAAGCTTCCTCGTTCATGTAGCCAAGCATAAGCACCTTGCGAGTGACAGCATCCTGGACAACCGCTGGAACCAGTCCACCCCCCTTGGAAAAATCAATAGTCATTCTCTACCTTCCCACCCTGACAGGAATACCGCTCTCGCTCAGGTACTCCTTCAACTCAGGTATATCTATCTCATGGAAATGGAAGACCGAGGCAGCCAATGCCGCATCAGCCATCCCTTCCAGGAAAACTTCCCTGAAATCAGCCATAGTACCAGCACCGCCTGAAGCAATTACCGGAATACTGATATTACTGCTGATAACGCGGGTTAAGTCAACAGCAAAACCATTTTTTGTGCCATCTGCATCCATGGAAGTGAGAAGAACTTCACCAGCCCCCCTGCCTTCAGCCTCCCTTGCCCATCCAAGCGCATCGATGCCTGTAGCTGTGCGGCCTCCATCTATTACTGTCTCATAGCCAGATGGCATCGAGCTGTTCGCACGGGCATCGAGGGCAAGGACGACGCATTGCGAGCCGAAGCGCGATGCAAGATTGCCTATGATGCCTGGATTCCTCACAGCAGAGCTGTTTATGCTTATCTTGTCAGCTCCAGCGCCGAGTATCCTGTCGACATCGTCCTCGCTCCTTATGCCGCCTCCTACGGTGAAAGGGATGGATATGCGGTCAGAGACAGAACGCACAAGCTCTGTCATCGTGTTCCTGTTCTCCACAGTCGCGGTGATATCAAGGAAGACAAGCTCATCAGCTCCTGCCCTGCTGTATGCCTCCGCAAGGTCCACAGCGGACCCGGCATCCCTAAGATTGACGAAATTCACGCCTTTCACAGTCCGGCCATCCTTGACATCAAGGCATGGTATTATCCTCTTCGCAAGCACTCTGCCTCCTTCATCTCCTTGATCGTTATCCTGCCCTCATAGAAAGCCTTGCCGACAATCGCGCCTGAGCATCCGATCTCTGAAAGCCTCCAGAGATCTGCAAGGGAAGATACCCCGCCGGATGCGATGAGATGGATATCAGGCAAAGCTGAGATTATCTTCCCGTACAGTTCGAAAGACGGGCCCTGAAGCATCCCATCCTTCGCGATATCCGTAACGACAGCTGTACAGATCCCGCTCTCGATATACTCCCTGAGGAATGGCAGCAGCTGCATGCCGGTATCTTCCTGCCATCCTGACATCGCGACAATCCCGTTCCTGGCATCTGCGCTGAGTATTATCCTTCCGCTGTATTTCCTGCCCCACTGCTCAGTGCTTTCCCTGTCTTTCACGGCAATGGATCCGAGATTGACCTTGCAGGCTCCTGCGTCAAATGCCCTGGCTATGTCATCCTCGCTTCTCATTCCGCCGCCGAAATCAATCTCAAGCGATGTATGGCTGGCTATCTCCTCAAGCACGTGAAGATTGCTGCCGCAGCCCTTCGCAGCGTCAAGATCGACAAGATGAAGATGTGCTAGTCCTCCATCCTCAAAGGCCTTGGCCGCATCAAGGGGAGAGCTGCCATAATCCTTCTCCATGGAGTAATCGCCCTGAGAGAGACGGACAAGCCTCCCTCCTATGATATCAATTGCCGGAATAACGTCCATCATGCCTCCAAAAATGCCTTGAGCACGAGCTCTCCGGCATCACCGCTCTTTTCAGGATGGAACTGGGTAAGCATGAAGTTATCCTTCTCGATGGATGCTGAGAACTCAATCCCGTCATATTCAGCCACGGCAGACGTATGCTCTGAGAGCGGAACATAGTAGGAATGGACGAAATACATATAGCTTCCGTCATCCACATATCTGTAAAGGGTACCTGAGCAATTGCTTATCGTGTTCCATCCCATATGAGGGATCTTATCGCCACGTCCTTCAGGAAAGCGCATCACGCGTGAAGGAATGGCACCGATGCACTCCACATCCCCCTCCTCCGAGAATGCGCACATGAGCTGCATTCCAAGGCAGATCCCAAGGAAAGGGACTTTCAGGTTCCTTATCGTGTCGACAAGCCCATGCTCCTCCAGGGATGCCATGGCGCTTGGAGCCGCCCCGACACCTGGGAATATGACCTTGTCCGCGTTCTCTATCACAGACTTGTCATCTGTGATGACAGCATCATGCCCCAGCCGGCGCAGGGCCGAAAGCACTGAACGTATATTCCCCGCTCCATATCTTATGACCGCTATCATAGCACCCCCTTCGTGGATGCAACAGTGTCATCTCCTGGGATTCTCCGCACAGCACGCCTCATCGCCCTGGCAAATGCCTTGAATATCGCCTCAGCTGTATGGTGGCTGTTGCCGTTCCGCACAGCGCTTATGTAGATATTGCACTTCGCGGCAGAAGAGAAAGAGCGGAAGAAGTGCCTGATAAGCTCTGTCGGGAACGAGCCAACATAATCCATCGTGAACTCAACATCATATATAAGCTCATCGCGGCCAGAGAAATCGAGCGCGACTGTAGCGGCCGTATCATCCATCATCACTATCTCGAAGCCATAACGCTCTATTCCACGCTTGTCGCCTAAGGCAGAAAGAACGGCAGAACCAAGGGCAAGCGCCATATCCTCGACTGTATGATGCTCATCTACATATGTATCGCCAGCCACGCTTCCTTCGATATCGAAGCGCGAATGCTTCACGAGTTGATCAAGCATATGGTCGAAAAAGCCGATTCCTGTGTGGATATGGCCCCTTCCTGTCCCGTCAATGTCAACAGAGAGTGAGATATCCGTCTCGTTCGTCTTCCTATCGACAGAGGCCTTCCTGTGCTCCTTCACGCCGCCAAGCGTCAGGAACGAGGCAATCGCGAGCCAGCTGTCAGCTTTCAGGGCGACGGTATCCAGAAGATCTTCAGGGACAGGCTCATCGCTGTCCGTGTACCAGATGCCTCTGGCTCCAAGATTCTTCGCAAGCATCATGTCGGTAAGCCTGTCACCTATCATGAACGACTGGGAAAGATCATAGCTTCCATCCATATATGATGAGAGCATCGCAGTTCCTGGCTTCCGGCCCGGGCAGCTGTCAGAAGGGAGCGAGTAATCGATATTCACATCATCGAAGACTATGCCCTCTCCCTCAAGAGTGGAGAATATACGCTCAGCCGGGCCTGAAAAGCTTTCAAACGGGAATGATGGGGTTCCGACACCATCCTGGTTCGATACCATGACAAACTCATAGTCCGAAAGCTTCCTTATCTCCCTCAGCGCCTCGAAGACGTGCGGCATGTAGATTATCTTCTCATAGCTGTCTATCTGGTCCTCAATGACGATCACGCCGTCACGATCGATGAAAAGGGCTTTCTTCCTATAAAGAGTATCCATCGAGCACCTCCATAAGCCTGTCGTTCTCATCATGGCTTCCTATGGTTATCCTGAGGCACCCATCAAGAAGCGGCTCATGTGTCCTATTGCGGACAATTATGCTGTGGCTTGCAAGATAGCCATACAGCCTGTCAGCATCAGCTGTACGCACCAGCACGAAGTTAGAGTCGGACGGGAAGACCTGTGAGATGAACGGAAGAGTCCGGAAGTAAGAGGAAAGCCTCTTCCGCTCGCCTATGATATCTTCCTTCACAGCCTCTATCCTGTCCTTTCTTGAAAGCATGTCCAGTGCGGCAGACTGAGAAAGCGCGGAGACATTATAAGGCGGCTTTGCCCTCATCACCGCCTCCTGTATCTCAGGATCTGCGACTACCATGCCTACACGGGCGCCTGCGAGAGCCCATGCCTTCGACATGGTGCGAAGCACGACTATGCGCCTGTTGTCATATATCGATCTCCACATGCCATCAGAGCCAGAGAAGTCGATATAAGCCTCATCTATGACAGTGATGCCTTTGTTCATATCAGCAACCGCCAGTATGTCATCACGGCTGTAAAGCGCTCCAGTCGGATTGTTCGGCGAGCAGATGAATATGATCCGCGGGCTGCATTCATCTATCGTCCTTCCGATCGCATCGACATCAAGCGTGTAGTCATCCTTGAGCCTGACATCTATTACAGACACATTGTTGACGTCAGCGAATACACGGTAGGCCCCATAGGTAGGACGCTCTATCACGACAGAATCGATTCCGGGACGGCAGAATATCCTTATGAGAAGATCGATGGCCTCATCAGAGCCATTTGTGACAGCTGTCATATCAAAAGGGAGGGAGAGTACCTCCTCTATCTTCTTCCTTAGGGCTGTGCAGCGAGGATCAGGGTAGCGGTTCACGCCACTTTCAGAGAACCATGACTCATTCGCGTCAAGAAGTATATCCGCACGGCCCTTGAAGTCATCACGTGCTGTCGAGTACGGCTCCAGGGTCCTTATATGCTCATTAATCAGTCTTCCTATCTCACTCACAGGCAAGCCTCCTTACAAGCGATGCCTCACGGTGGGCCATGAGCCCCTCAGCCTCAGCAAGCGTCTCTATTATCGGTGAAAGAGCCTTTATGCCTTCAGCTGAAAGCTTCTGCACCGTTATCTTCTTCAGGAATGAATCCAGTGACACACCTGATGATGAGCGGGCCCAGCCAGAGGTTGGCAATGTATGGTTTGTACCGGAGGCGTAGTCTCCAGCGGACTCAGGCGAGTACTGTCCGAGGAACACGGAACCGGCATTTACGACACCGTCAAGGATCCTTTCAGGATCTTCTGTGCTTATGATCAGATGCTCTGGCGCATATTCATTGATCGCGTCAATCAGAGAGGCATCATCATAGACAGGGAACGCCGATGAGTGCGAGAGCGACGGGAGCATGTACTCCTTCCTCCCAAGCTTCTCGACCTCCCTTTCCAGCTCTCTCTCAATCTCCTCATAGATCGCACGCGCCTCGTCCCCATCCTTTGCCCTTATCGCGAGTATGACCTGGCTATCCTTTCCATGCTCAGCCTGGGAAAGCAGGTCAGCCGCAGCGAAAAGAGGATCCGATGTCCTGTCGACAGCGACCATGACCTCCGATGGCCCTGCTATCATATCTATGGAGACATAGGACGAGACAAGCATCTTGGCGGCAGTGACGAAACGATTTCCCGGTCCGAATATCTTATCACGCTTCTCTATGCTTTCAGTGCCATATGCAAACGCAGCGATAGCCTGCGCTCCTCCGATCTTAACGATCCTGTCCACGCCTGCGCTCCTTGCCGCATAGAGAATAGCCGGATCGATCCTGTCATTCCTCGCAGGGGTCGCAAGCATGATATCACGGCAGCCGGCAATCCTGGCAGGGACGGCAAGCATCAGCACAGTCGAGAAAAGAGGGGCGGTCCCGCCTGGTATATAAAGGCCGACACGCTCAATAGGCACGATCTTCCTTGAGCAGACAACACCCGGAGCTGTCTCCACAGTCTCCCCTTCAGGCATCTGGGCTGAATGGAAAGCCGCTATATTGTCCCTTGCGGCATCGATTGCACGACGCAGTCCGGGAGACAGGGCTGAAGCCGCGGCATCAATCTCATCATCCGTGACGAACAGCGATGATGGTGCAGAACCGTCAAAGCGCTCGGCAAGCTCAAGAAGGGCTTTGTCACCGTCAGCTCTCACCTTTCCTATGATAGCCTTGACCGATGACAATATATCATCATTGCCAGCTTCCGGACGCCTCAGAAGCTCCTTTGAATAATCAGAATACCTTAAAAGCATGGTCACTCCGTCATCTTCTCTATGTTCATGACAAGTATCCCCTCCGCACCGATGGCCCTCAGGCTCTCGAACACGGACCAGAACCTCTCCTCATCAACAGCAGACTGCACAGATATCCAGCCTGGATCCATGAGAGGCGTTACAGTCGGGCTCTTCATGCCTCCGATTATGCTTGCAGCCTCATCCAGCCTTTCCTTCGGCAGATTGAACAGGATGTACTTCTTCTTCCGGGCCATCATGACGGCGTCTATACGCTCCAGAAGCCTGTGAAGAGTCTCTTTCTTATCGATGGACATGCCAGGTCGGGCAATCATCACAGCAGATGACCTGTATATGCACTCAGCCTCTTCCAGCCCGTTCATGCGCAGCGTGGTGCCAGTCGAGACAAGATCGGCAATAGCATCTGCGACACCGATCTGCACCGTTATCTCGACAGAGCCTGATACCACGATGATCTCAGCAGTCACCCCGGCGTCCCTCAGGATATTCCCGAGGATGCGTGGATAGGAAGTCGCGATCCTCTTCCCCTCAAGCGACTTGAGCCCCTTATAATCAGAGCCTCGCGGAACAGCTATCGAAAGCCGGCATGAAGCGAACCTGAGATCACGGACTATCTCCAGCTCAAGCCCCGTCTCATCGTACTCGTTGCGTCCTACTATCCCGATATCCGCAACACCTTCAGCCACGTACCGTGGGATATCATCATCGCGCACGAACAGGAACTCAAGCGGGAAATTGTCGGCGACCTCCCTCAGCACCCTCGCATCGTTTCCGAACTCGATCCCGCAGCCCCTGATGATATCAAGGCTCTTCTCCGAAAGCCTTCCGCTTTTCTGTATCGCTATGCTCAGCATCTTCTCCATCTCATCCTCCTGAATAGAAAAAAGGCCTCCGCCAAGGGAGACCTCGATATACAGAAACCCACCAATGGCAACATCAGTCAGACAATCAGATGATGATGGTGGTGTACGATTCTTCTCATATCCTGACAATAAACCAACATATGAAAAGAGGTCAATGCTCACAAAGCCGTGTTTTCATCTTTTCCGGCCACATAGCGCATGATCGCCGCATAAACCATGACAGCACCCGCAGCAAGTATTATCGCAGCAAAGAGCGTCATTATCACAGAGCCGATGAAGCCGGGGAAGGCAAAGAGCATGATCGATGCGATGAAGGAGATGACAGACTCCAGGCCAAGCGTCCCGTATCCCACATCCGCCTGCGACAGTACAAGACAATCTATGAAGTTTATCACAGCAGTCAGCAGGAATGCCGCTCCAGCTATATATACCACGATATCAAGGATGATAGATGGATTGGCGAAAGCAAGCACGATTATCATCACGCCGATGACTGTATTAAGCACAGCCTTGATGATCGCCATCGTGCGCACCGCGCTGGAGAAGAATGTCCGGTAACGCACCAGCGAGACTATGGAACGTATCCCATCAAAGACTATATAGAGACCAAGGATGGATATGACGACAGAGAGGAAATCATCAGGCCTGAGTATCATATAGCCACCGACAAAGACCATCAGTATGCCAGAAATGGCTAACGGCAGAACTTTTCTCATATTGAGATTATCCACCAAAAGAACCTTTTCTGCTACCATCACTGTATGGCAAGACATCTTCTTTTCGACGCAGATGAGACACTTTATGACTTCGCGGCCACTGAACGCTATGCACTTGGACGCCTGTACGAAGATCTCTCAATCCCATACACAGCTGAATGGATAGAGCCATATCACGAAGAGAACGACAAGTGCTGGAGGATGTTCGAGAACGGCACAATGACGCTTGAACGGCTTAAGAGCGCAAGATTCGAGATGTTCTTCAGCAGGGTTGGACTGCCATACGATGGAAGGAAAGCAGGAGAAGACTATACAAGATACCTCGGGGATGGAGGCTTCATGCTGCCTGGCGCGATCAGCTTCCTTGACGACATCACGAAGGACTACGAGGCATCGATCATCACGAACGGCATAGCCTACACGCAGCACAGGCGCTTCGAGCTGACAGATACAGTCAAATACTTCAGGCACATCTTCGTCAGCGAGGAGCTTGGCGTGCAGAAGCCCGATAAACGCTTCTTCGACAAGGTGCTCTCAACGCTCAGCCTTGCCCCGGAGGACTGTCTGGTCATAGGGGACAGCGAGAAAAGCGATATAAAAGGCGCGAGAAATGCAGGGATAGAGAGCATATTCTTCTCCCTGAAAGGCAAGAGCAGCGAGATGGCGGACCACAACGCGCACTCCTACCCTGAACTGGCATCACTGATACGGAAGCTATGCTGACTCGCGATGACATGAAGGCAATCAGGATGATCGCCGACAAAGCCATCAGGCTCGGGCTAGCGACAAAGCACCACAGGTACGCGATCGAATCAGCGCTGAAGACAATGAAGGAGAAGCAGGACAGCCTGGATCTCCATGGCCTTCTTGCATCCCCTTCCTTCGCTGACCTGATAAGGAAGATAAGGAGCTGAGTGCTATTTTTTCCAGAAAGAGCGCGTGAAGAGCGTATATACAGTGAAAAGCTCCAGCCTTCCCACAAGCATCAGGAACGAGAACACCCAGAGCGCCCAGTCAGGGTAAATCGCGAACGTGGATGTTATCCCGATCCCTCCAAGCCCTATGCCTATATTCCCGAGGCAGAGTATCACGGAAGTGAACGTCACCAGAAAGTCCTGATCGCAAAGCGATATCACCGCGACACCAAGGAAGAATGTGACGAAGTAACAGCCTATGAACCCTCCGATGGACAGAGCGGTCTGGCTATCATAGAGATCATCACCCATGCGCACTGGACGGATGGCATTCGGATGGATGCGCCTCATCATCGCATTGTAGCCCAGACGCAGCGCAACGCCCACGCGGACTACCTTTATGCCGCCTCCTGCAGAGCCTGCGCATCCGCCTATGAAGCATGTGATGAGTATCAGGACCTGTGAGAACAGAGGCCATACATTGTAGTCATCAGCGCTGAAGCCTGTCGTGGTTATGAACGAAACGATATGGAACGCGGCCTCCCTGAGGGATTGTGAGAATGTTGAGTAGATACCTCTGGAGAAAAGCTGTATCGCGATAAGCATGGAGAATATCGAGATGATCGACAGGTAGAGCTTGAGCTCACCGTCACGCAGGACCTTTCCCACATGTCCGCGAAGAAGGAAGAAATAAAGCGAGAAGTTCGCTCCGGCAAGCATCATGAAGATGGTACACACCCACTCGATATACGGGCTGTCATAGGCACCTATCGATGCGTTGAGAGGCGCGAATCCTGCCGCGCCCATCGTTCCAAACATCACGGTAAGCGCATGGTAGAGATTGAGGCCGCCAAGCATCAGCAGCACCACCTGTATCATCGAGATGCCGATATATATGCCCCACAGCGCCATGGCTGTATGGCGGATCGTAGGCGTGAGCTTAGACTTGGTAGGCCCAACGCTCTCTGCACCTACGAGCGCATTACCCTTGACGCCGAATATCGGGAGCACGGCCACGAACAGGACAACAACACCCATTCCTCCCAGCCAGTTGGTCAGGCCACGCCAGAAGATTATTGATTTCTCGATTATCTCTATGTCAGGCATGGCAGTCGCTCCTGTGGTCGTGAAGCCTGACATGATCTCAAAATAGCATTGCGCATAGCTCTTCATCGAGTCTGCGAAATAGAGAGGCAAGGCACCGAATGCTGTCATGAGCACCCATGTGAGAGTGACGATCAGCATGGACTCCTTCGTGCCGATCTTCAGATCCTTCTCTTTCCTCGTTATCGCTATCGTGATGAAAGATGAAACAAGCATTATGGCTACTGTCGTCGTGAACGCAAGCAATGCCCTTCTCTCCCCATATCCTATAGCCATGAATGTGGGAACAAGCATTATGCAGGCGATGAAAAGCATTATGAATGCAAGAAACCTGAATACGGAACGCAGATTCACATTCATGTGAGAAGTCCTTCTACATATGCGTAATTCACATGAGCTGCTGATATGAGCAGAGTATCGCCGGCAGTTATCTCATAGTTTCCGTCAGGGATTATGTTGTCCACATCACCTTCTGTCTTGACTCCGGCTATCGTGATCTTGCCGCGGAAATCCACTTCCTTGAGCTTCTTGCCAATATACTTGAACTCAGGGGTGACAAGATATTCATATACCTCAAGCTGTCCGTCGAAGAGAGTGTGCAGGCTCTGTATCCTGTCGCCTCTCAGGTACTTGACGATGGCATCGACAGTGGCGTTCGTCGTCGACACGACACCATCTATGTCCATTGCCTCAGCAAGCGCTATGTAGCTGTTGTTTGTCTTTATGAGCGATACTGCACGCTTGGTGCCAAGCCTTTTCGCATAGCTTGCGGCGATGATGTTTAGCTCATCGTTATCGGTCACGGAGACCAGGAGATCTGACTGATAAAGCCTTTCCTCCTCCCAGAATCCCTCGTCTGATATCGCACCATTGAGCACGATCACATCCGAGAACTCATCAGCAAACCGCTCACAGGTGGCTGTATCCTTCTCCACGAGTGTGACATTGCGCCTCATGTCATCTGACATCGACTGCAACACGAACTTCGCTATCCTCGTGGCTCCGACAAGTATGATTTTCCTTATCTTGGCTGGCTTGACGTCAGCAAGCTTGCTGTACATCTCGCTTGACTCATCGTCATCGACGATCATCGCGATCTCATCCCCGTCGCGAAGCACTGTGTCACCTGACGGTGTGAAGGACTTTCCCCTTCTCCTCACGCCAATGACAACGAAACGGCCAGGAATATCCTTCCTTATCTGGGCAAGGCTTTTCCCGTCAAAGGCATTGCCACGCGTAACCTTGCTCGTGAACATCATGAACTGGGCGTACGGGAAGTACTCGAAGTCCCTGAAAAGCCCTGTCGATATGATTCCGACGATCCTCTCCGCGGCCTCCTGCTCAGGGTTGACTATGTGCGATATCCCGAGGACATCACCTTTCAGGCCATGGCCGAGATAGGTTATGTTCCTTATCGCCGCGATTGTCATGACGCCCTTGAATGAAGAGGCGACTATCCCGCACGCGACAAGATTGGTCTCATCGCTGTCAGTCACAGCTATCACGGCATCGGCATCCTCGCACCCCGCTTCTTTCAGCATCTCGATATCAGTGGCTGAACCACAGATGGCAAGACAATCCAGCTTGGCACTCGCAGCCGCGCACCGCTCGCTGTTGTTGTCAAGGAACACCACAGCTTTCTTCTCATCGATTAGATGACGGGCAAGCCTGAGTCCTCTGCGTCCGGCTCCCAGTATAACGACCTTCATAAATCCTCCAGTTCAGGCAGAATCATATTACAATATAGGAAGTGTTAATTCCATACTACCGTTTCCAGAAAGTCCTGGTAAACAATGTATAGATGGTATAGAACTCCAGCCTGCCGGCAAGCATCAGGAATGAGAACACCCAGAGCGCCCAGTCAGGGAATATGTTGTAGGAAAAGGACGATCCAAGCCCGCCTATCCCTGTCCCAAGGTTCCCGAGGCAAAGGAACACTGAAGAGAAGCATGTGAGGAAATCGTAGTCCGTAAGGGCGATGATGACAGATCCTGCGAAGAGCGTCACGAAATAACAGCCTACATAACCGGCTATCGAGAGCGCTGTATGGCTGTCGAAACGGCTTTCCCCGATCTGTATCGATGCAACAGTGTTCGGATGTATGCGCTTCATCATCGAATTGTAGCCCAGGCGCAGCATGACAGCTATCCTTATGACCTTCATGCCTCCCCCTGCCGAACCGGAGCATGCGCCTATGAAGCATACTACTATGAGGAGCATCTGGGAGAACATCGGCCAGAGATTGAAGTCATCAGCCGCGAAGCCTGTCGTGGTGATCATCGATACGACATGGAAAGCAGCGTTCCTGAAGGACTCGAAGAATGTACCATATGTACCAGAGAGGGCAAGCTGCAGCGTTATGCAGAGCGTTGAGAAGAGTATTATCAGGATATAGATCCTAAGCTCGCCATTCATGGCGATCTTGCGGAAGTTGCGCTTTATCGCATAGAAGAACAGGGTGAAGTTGACCCCTGCAAGGAACATGAATATCGTGCAAACCCACTCGACGTAAGGGCTGTTGTACCCGCCTATCGAGTCATTGAGGGCAGCAAAGCCGGCAGCGCCTATCGTGCCGAACATGATCGTTACCGAGTTGAAGAGATCCACGCCACCTGCCATCAGCAGCAATGTCTGCAGGACCGAGAGTCCGATATATATGCACCAGAGAACCCCGGCAGTGCCACGTATCGTCGGCGTGAACTTCGACTTCGACGGACCTACAGCCTCTGCTCCGACAAGGGTATTTCCCTTCACGCCGAATATAGGGAGGACAGCCACGAAAAGGACAACGACCCCCATTCCGCCAAGCCAGTTCGTCATGCTGCGCCAGAACACTATCGACCTATCCAGGCTCTCGATATCAAGAAGCACGGTCGCCCCGGCTGTCGTGAAGCCTGACATGATCTCGAAGAAGCATTCGGCATAAGTCGGAAGGCTATGGTTCAGATAGAGAGGCAATGCCCCGAACGTCGCCATGACGCACCAGGTCAGGGAGACTATCAGCAGTGACTCCTTCGTCCCGATCCTGAGCGTCTTGTCCCAATGAGTGAGATGAAGCACATAGAACGCAAGAAGCCCCATAAGCACTATTGTCAGCAGAAAGCCATGGAGCGCATCCGCCTCACCAAGGAACAATGCCATCAAAAGAGGTATGAACATCAATGCTGCTATGAACAGCATGATATAGGAAAGAAAACGAAAGACCGAACTATAGCTCATACCTCTCCCTGGACTGGATACTACCACAATGGCATGGCAATCTCAAATATGATATCATAACACCACTATGCAGCTAGATTTTCTTGTGTTCCTGCAGGGCATACATACCCCGCTGCTTGACATGGTGATGAACTTCTTCTCGCTGCTTGGCGAGATAGCGGTACCGCTTATAGTGCTTTCCGTCACATACTGGTGCATTAGCCGCAAGAAGGCATTCGCGATGCTTTCATCGCTCATGGCTGCACTGCTTGCGACACAGACGGTGAAGTCGATAGTGCGCTCCCCTCGGCCGTTCCAGGCACACCCTGAGCTTATTGAAGGCGGCAGGATAGAGACAGCTACAGGATACTCCTTCCCCTCCGGCCACAGCACTACAGCGTCGGCATTCTATTCATCTCTATGCGCCGTATTCAGGAGAAGATGGCTTATCGCGGTTTCGGCAGCGCTTATCGTTCTCATACCGCTGTCAAGGCTGTACCTAGGAGTGCACTGGCCAGCTGATGTCATTGCGGGAACAGCAATAGGACTTCTGTCTGGACTGGTCCTGACTCCTGTCTTCATGAGGATATATGAGGATGAGAGGAAATTCAGCCTCTTCACGATCACGGCTGGAGCAGCGACGCTGATGCTGTCACTATGCCTTGCAATCCTACTGGAAATTGATGCGATAGACAAAGTCGCATTCGGTGACCTGATGTCAAATGCAGCGGTCACTGCAGGAGCTGCTATAGGCACATATCTTGACAGAAGGCGCCTGTCATATGATGAAGGCAAAGGGACGCTTGCCAGCAAAGCGCGGAGATTCATAATAGGAATGGCAGTCCTGATAGCCGTCGCGGCCATAATCCTCCTGATTCCACTGCCTCACTACGCATCATCTGCCACGCTGTTCTTCGCAGTCGGCATCGCCGTCACATTCATATATCCTGCCATAGCATCCAGGCTGGGCCTCTATAGGTAGCTAGAGCTATATGCTGCGGGGGAATCCTGTCTTCCTGTCCTTGTAGATCATGCGGAAGAATCTCCTGGCTTCCTCGTCGCTGCCTATATGGCCTTTGCAAAGCGCCGCGAACAGCCTGCCGCATATCTCACTGTCAGCAAGTGCGTTGTGGGCATCGTACTCCCAGCCGAAAGAGGAAGCGAGCGATGTAAGCTTATATGAGGGTCTTCCCTTCCACAGCTTGCGCGAGAGCGAGAGCGTGCAGTAATACTCATTGTGGACACTTTCGATCCCCCATGATGCCAGGGTCGCCTTCAGCACAGAGATATCGAACTGGGCGTTATGCGCGACCAGAGGATAATCAGCTATGAAAGCCTTCATATCGCTCCAGATGTCAGCCATCGTAGGGGCTGCCAGGATATCAAGAGGATCGAGATGATGTATCTGAAAGCAGAACGGATCGAACTTAGGCTCAAGCGGGCGTATAAGTGAATAGAAGCTTGACTCGACACGTCCCTCCTCATCCATCCTCACAAGCCCGACTGAGCATGCGCTGTCCTTCGAGGCTGAGGCTGTCTCGAAGTCTATGGCAACATATTTCACTCTCTGCTTCCGCCTTCCGCTATGAATACACGGCCATGGACATTCATCGAGTATTCAAGCGATGCCGGAACAAGCACGCACTCCCCTTTTCCGATGGTAAGGCTCTCACAGCCTTCTGAGAACCTCGCAGATCCCTCAACAGCAAGCACCAGCGAGACCTTCCCGCCATTGACGACATAGCTCCCGCTTGATGCTGAGAGCAGCCTGAACTCGCTTGTGGGCGCCATGTATCCTGTCCTGCCAAAGCCATCTCTTTCTGTCCTGACCTTCTCCGGGGTGATTGAAGAGAACGACATTATGCGTTCCAGCTCTCCAAGATCCATATGCTTTCTTGTCAGGCCGCCGCGCAGGACGTTGTCAGAAGCATTCATAAGCTCAACGCCGTTCCCGAATACATAGGCATGGAGCGTATCCGGCTCAAGGAAAAGCGCCTCGCCTATCTGAAGCGTCACGACATTCATCAAATATGGGAAGACCGCCCCGATATCCCCAGGATACTCCTCAAGGCATTCTTCCGAGATGCCCTTGCGTGTAAGGAAGAGGCCGTTCCAGTTCTCGCTCCTGTCTGCAGCAAGGCTTGCCGAGAACTCTGAAAGAAGTTCCTTCTTCTCATCCTCTGAAAGCTTGTAAAGGCCAAGGTACAGCTCCTTCACGCTGCCTGACATCCCCTTGAGCTTCTTCGCATAGAACGCGGGCACAAGAGCTGCAAGATCCGCGCTGACCACCTCTATGTCCCTGAAGCCGCACATAGCTGTTATCGGGGAAAGGGCTGCTATGATCTCAGCCTTCGGGTTCGGGTCCTGGTAATTGCACACTCCCCCCTCTGCCCTGAGCTTCTCTTCCCTCTTCCATCCATCCTCAGCCTGGGCCCGCGTCGGATGGCACTGCAGTGAGAGAGGCTTCTCAATAGCAAGTATCTTCAGGAGCATCGGGAGCTCACCGCCATACTCATCGTAGTCCGCGCCAAGGCAGGACCTGTCGCTCCTTATGACAGCTGAGAGAGGCTCCCCGTCCTCTGTCCTGGACTCGCCAAGCCTGTGGGTGCCGAACCAGAGCTCAGCCTGAGGCTTTCCGTCATATCCGCCGATGAGGGATGGGATGAAATCCTTGTTCCCCCAGTCATAATCCTTTACCGTACCTGTTATCTTCCTGATTCTCATAATCCTATCTTACCACCTTAGCGTCCAGCATCCGAATGAAATATCTGAAAAGGAATATAGCGATGAAGAATGTGATGAAATCACTCAGCGGCTGGGCTATGATCACACCCCACAGCCCGATGAAGCCTGGCAGCACCAGTATGAGAGGAAGGAAGAATATCCCCTGCCTCGACATCGCGAGCACTGTGGCGGGCAGAGACTGACCTGTGCTCTGAAGCGCCATGTTCGCCGCTGTCACAAGCCCTGTGAAAGGAAGGAGGGCGACCTGCGCGCGCAGTGCCATGACCCCTATCCTCATGACTTCGGCATCATCTTTACGGAATACGGCGATGATCTCCGGAGCGAACACGAAGCAGACAATGGAAAGGGCAAGCATGATCGCTGTGCCGACAGCAGCCGTGAAGAGGGTTGCCTTGCGGACCCTGTCATAGCGTTTTGCTCCGTAGTTGAACGATGAAACAGGCTGGAAACCCTGCCCAAAGCCGAGCATCGCGCTGAACGCGAACATATTCACACGTCCAGATATGCTCATAGCAGCCACCGCGGCATCGCCAAAGGCTGCAGCCTGGACATTGAGAGCGATTGTCGCGATGCTTGCAAGCCCCTGCCTCATGAGAGTCGGAAGCCCCACCTTTATTATATTCACGTACATCCTCACATCGCGTGAGATCCTGGTTATCTGGATGCGGACACTGGACTTGCCTGAGAGGAAGAAAGAGAGAAGTATGATGAAGCTTATAAGCTGGCTTAGCGCTGTTGCCATAGCAGCTCCTGCTGTCCCGAATCCGAAGACGAATATGAATATAGGATCAAGGACTATGTTCAGCACACCGCCTGCCGTAAGCCCTATCATGCTGAAGAATGCCTTTCCCTCTGCCCGCAGATAGTTGTTCATCACAAAAGAGCAGCACATGACAGGACAGCCATAGAATATATATGCGGCATAGTCCTCGGCATATGGAAGGATCGTTTCGGTAGCCCCTAGAAGTCTCATCAGATCTTCAGTGAAGACTATCCCGATGATCATCAGCACGATTGAAAGAAGGAGCGCAAGGAAAAATCCGGAAGAAGCGGTGACAGTGGCCTTGTCATCCTCCTTCGCGCCTAGCTCACGCGAGAGGATGTTCCCAGCTCCCATTCCGATCGTGAAGCCGATCGCCTGGATTATGGCCATGATAGAGAAGACTATCCCTACAGCACCTGTCGCTGATGTCCCGAGCATCGAGACGAAGAACGTATCGGCTGTATTGTACAGCGCTGAGACCATCATGCTTATTATCGTCGGGACGGCCAGCCGCCCGATAAGGCGCGAGACCGGCGTCTCTGTCATCTTCTTGTAATGCGCAAGCCTTTCAGCATCAGTCATCTGCAGGCTCTCCTCTGTGTACGAAGCGCATCAGGAAGAACGCGATCAGCATGAAGACAAGGCCGAATATGAAGAGCGCAGGATAGCCGAAGATATCTATCGAGCCGCCTGCAAGAGGAGGTGCGACAACAGATGCAAGCTGCGAGAAGAAGTAATAGGCACCTGTGTATATACCTATCGTGCTGTATGAGGCCATCTGCCATAGCATCGGGAAGGAATTGGTGACGACAGTGACCCAGAATATCCCGAAAAGGAAAAGCAATGCCCAGAATATGGCAAGACGGAGAGCCGGAGGCATACCCAGCGTCAGCGTGCCATGAAGGAATACCAGCGCGAGTATCACGACAATCGCGAAAAGCGAGACACGTATAGTCTTCTTCCTTCCATATTTATGCGCTATACGCCCGGACGGCACTGCGAACGCCGCATACGCGATTCCGACCATGCCAGATGAAAGTGCTGCCGTGCCGGCGCTTGTGCCGAGCTCTTCCATCGTATAGACACCTATGAAAGGCAGTATCCCCTGATACGCGATGAACCAGCAGAGGAGGGACAGGAGTATGAAAAGAGCGCTCTTCTCCTTCTCACCGAATATTCCCTTGAGGCTTTTCAGCATCGGCTCCCGCTCTTCCTTCTCTCCTTTGTCCTTGACAGCGCTCTTCCCCTCCTTCACGAATATGAAGAGAAGCACGACAGCAATGATAACGAACACCGAAGCGACAGGGAATGCAAGGACCTTATCAACCTCACCTACGCCAGGAACATCCACCACCACATCCATAAGCCTGGCGAGGAGGACAGTGCCAAGTATCGTAGCAAGGCCTCCCATGGTATTTATCACGCCGTTCGCCTCGCTTCTCAGATCCGCAGGCACCATGTCTGGCATAAGGGCAACGACAGGACCGCGCACAGCCTGCTTGAAGATATTGAGGAAGAAGACAGTCACTATCAGCATCAGAAGAGAATCCAGCGCTGAGAACGGGACAAGAGCGAAGAAGATCGCAGAAAGGGGAAGAAGCGTCACGATATAAGGCATGCGCCGTCCGATCCTTGTCTCCGTCCTGTCAGAGAGCGCTGAGAAGATCGGGATGAGCAATATCGCAAGGATATTGTCAAGCGTCATTATCAGGCCGATGAGGAAGCTTGAATCGATGAAATATCCCAGGAATACAGGGACATAGTTATCATACAGAGGATCCATAAGGCCCATTGTGAAGAACCCAAGCCCGATCAAGAATGTCGTGGCATAATACCCGGACAGACCTTTCTTTTCCTTTTCCATAGCCCTGAGTTTAGCACTAAAAAGGCGAAAGCGTCTTCACACTGATACCTCTCAGTGCTATAAAGTACCGCGTGATAACCAATATTGACCAACTATCGGAATACATACAGCTGCACGAAGACGAGAAGAGATGGAAGGAAGACGGCGAGAATACCCTGCCACTCCTCATCTCGGACCATATAGCGAAACTTCTCTCATATGATGCGATAAGGAAGCAGTTCGTGCCTTCATCCAAGGAGAATGAGGATACGGTCGGCACCCTCGATCCCCAGGAAGAGAAGGAGAACAGCTGCATGGGACGGCTTGTCCACAGGTATCACAACAGAGCGGCATTCCTGGTTACAGACAGGTGCTTCGCATACTGCCGCCACTGCTTCAGGCGGAGATTCACGGGAAAGCTTGCGGGAGAGGCATCCGAAAGCGAGATAAGGGAAGCTGCATCATATATAAGGGATCACCGGGAGATAAAGGAAGTCCTTCTCACTGGGGGCGACATGTTCACGCTGTCAGATGCGCACCTTGACCGCATGCTGGGAATATTCAAAGAAGAGTGTCCTTCCGTCATCTTCCGTCTATGCACACGTGCTGTAGCGACAAATCCAGCGAGATTCGATGACAGGCTGCTAGGCATCATTGAAAAGAACCAGAAAGGCGCGCCATTCTTTCTCATGACACAATTCAACCACCCCATAGAGATAACAGAAGAGGCCGCAAGGGCAGTCGAAGGATTCCTGAGACTCGGCATTCCTGCATTCAACCAGACAGTGCTCCTGAAAGGTGTGAATGATGATGAGGCAACGCTGATCGAGCTGTCGGAGAAGCTGCTTATGAACAGGATAAAGCCTTACTATCTCTTCCAGGGGGATCTTGTGAAAGGGACAAGACATCTCAGGGTCCCAGTTGAAAGAGGGCTTGAGATCGAGAAGAACATAAGGGCAGAGCTTTCAGGACTTGGAATGCCTCAATATACAATCGATCTTCCGGAGGGAGGCGGGAAGGTGATACTCACCCATGACTACCTCATCGGCAAGGAGGATGGAAGCTACATCTTCGAGACCCCAGAAGGAAAGATCAGGCATTACCCTGATGTATGATGGATGAGAGTATCGCATAGAGCCCTTCGCAGGATGATAGCAGTGATTCAACTGTTATTGCCTCGTCTGCGATATGAGCAAGCCTCTCCTGCCCTGGGCCGTATCCGATAGTCTCTATCCCCTCCTCACCTGCATAATGGCTGCCATTCGTGCAGAAAGAGTAATGGCCGAAGCCCTTGAAGAGACCAGCCTTCTCAAGCCCTTTCCTGGCAAGCGACACAAGAGGTGCCGACTCATCGTATATCCACGCGGGGAAGAATCTGGGGGCTGACAGCCTCACACCTGAATAGGTTGTCGTCTCGCCATATGCGACAGAGGCCTTTGCATCGATTCCCTGAAGACAGCTGTTTATCGAGGATGCTATGCTCTCAGCGCTCTCGCCTGGAAGCGTTCGTCTGTCATAAGTCGCTTTCGAGCGGGATGGAATCACAGACATGCCAGGATATGGCTCAGATATGATATCTGTGAGAGCCATTATCCCACGGCCAAGCACAGGATGCTCAGGGACGGGCATGGAATCAATGCGCCTTATGGCATCAATCATCGTATAGATCGCATTCACGCCCTCTTCAGGATTCGATGAGTGGCAGGATACCCCGGAGCTCTCAATCCTGATCTCGGCCCTTCCTCTCTGTCCGATGTTCAGCTTTCCATCTGTCGATTCGGCGATGATGGCAAAGTCAGGAGAGAACCGCTTCGTTATCTCACGTGAGGCAATCCCCTCGAACCTCTCCTCCTCTACTATGCAGGCAACGATGATCCGTCCGGGAAACCTGCTTCCAATGAACCTTGAAGCGGCTGTTATAGATGAAGCTACCCCGCACTTCATATCTGATGCGCCCCGTCCTCTTATCATGCCATCCACGATATCGCCGGCAAACGGATCGAATGACCAGGAGGACCTGTCACCTACGCCAACTGTATCTATATGGCCATCAAGGACTATGGAAGGACCGGGAAGGCCGCCATCGACAATTCCGGCAACAGATCCCGAAGGAAGCATCTCTGTGCAGAATCCCCTTGAAGCAAGGTAAGATGAAAGGAAGGAGACTATCTCACCTTCCCCTCCTGTCACTGACGGAATACGTATAAGGGATGAAGCAAGCTCTATAAGTTCGTTGTCCATAACAATAATGCCCTCGCATGGAGGGCATAGGCATCATATGTTGATATATTCAAGAAGCCTGGAGATCTCCGCGCTTCTTGCAGCATCGCGGGCATCCATGTACTCATCGGCTGTAGCATCTGGCGATACCACCGGCTCGCCGAACACAGGGACTGTTATCGGGCCTTTTGACGGAACCTCAGTGACCACTGGCTCCGCAGCCTTGCCATATTTCGCAAGGACTATATCAAGGAACTCTTCCACGATTGCATCCTTGTTTGCCTCATACAAGGCTATCACGTCATCATCGCTGTACTGAGATGATCCGAACAGATCAGCCTTCTCTTCATCGGTAAGGCTGTCAATCCTGGCAACAAGCTCAGTTACGAAATCCTCGACAAGGGCATCCCTGTTTGCCTCATACAGGGCAGATGCGATATCACCAGCAGCAAGGACATCAATCTTCTCATTTACAGCGAGAGCATCATACTGGGCAAGGAGCGATGCTGTAATATCAGAGATTATATAGTCCCTATAAAGAGGATACAGCGCCTCAACCTGTGCATCTGTCGAGAGAAGAGCGATCTTCTCCTCTGTCGTAAGGGCGTTGTACTCGTCGATGATCGAGGAAACGAGATCAGAGAGCACATACTCCCTCTCGTTTGCGTAGATCTCAGCGGCCTGCGCGTCTGTTGCGAGGATCGCTATCTTCTCTTCAGTCGTGAGGGCATTATATTTCTCTGCTATTCCTGATGCGATATCAGAGATTATGAAATCCCTTTCGGCACTGTATATCGCTGCTGCCTGAGCATCCGTTGAGAGCAGTTCGATCTTCTGATCGGTTGAGAGAGCATTGTAGTTCCTGATGGCCTGATCTATGACATCATAGGCAATCTCATCCTTGTTCGACTGATAGACTTCAAGAACGGCCTTCTCTATATCAAGAGTCTCATCATCAGGCATTGTGATCATTGAGAGGACACGGCTGGCTATCCTGGAGAACGCGGCGATATATACATCCTCTTCGCTTGTCCCAAGCTTCTCAGCAACCAGGGAAGCTACATAATCAAGATTCTCATCTGTCACAAGCTTATCTATCACATCGTTGACTATCTGGTCGATGCTATCCTGCACAGAGTCCTCAAACAACGCCTTGAACTCATCGCTCTGGACATACTGCGATATATATCCAGGAATTGACGATTCAACTTCTGCGGAAATCCTCTCGATGAAAGCCTCATCGTCTGCAAGGATATCAGCAGCCATGCGTGCGATCCTTTCTTCTTGAGCAACCACGGACGTGTCTGTCTCAAGAGGCTCCGTTACAGATAAGATAGGCTCTTCCTGCCTTTGGCGAGCCGCTTCAAGGATTGAACTCTGCTGTCCTGGCCTGACTTCCAGCATCGTAGCGAAAGAGAATACCGAAAGCACAGCGGTAACCGCCAGCAATACGATCCGTAGATTCTTCATAAATGCCCTCTTCTCTAAATTGTATCACACAAAAAAGTAACTTGTCGAGAAAGACTATCTATATCTCCATCATTGATTATGGTTATCAGCGGACGGCCCGATGAGAACAACGATAGGCCTATATCCTTCTGCGCTTCCGCACGCTTCCTGAACTCATCGCTGCCAAGCCCGTTCCTTTCATAAGCCCTCCTCTCCCTGACGCTATAAGGCGCGGTGACAAGTATGACGGTATCACATGACTTCACAAAGCCCATCGATTCAAGAAGAGCGGCGTTTATGACAGCGATCTTGCCATTCTTCTCCGCCTCCCGGGCCATTTCCATGGTCTTCTCCACCATCCAGGGATGAGTTATTGAATTGAGAGTCCCAAGCTTTGCCTTGTCAGAGAACACCAACGGGCCAAGCGCCTTGCGGTCCACGCTTCCATCCTCATTCATCACAGAATCCCCGAAGGCCTCCCTTATGCGCTCCTTGTTTTCTGCAAGAGCCTCATGGCCGAGAGCATCGACATCGATGACGAAGAAGCGGTCAGGAGGCAGGAGAGAGGCCAAGGTATCCTTTCCAGCACAAGTCTTTCCTGTAAGCCCTATTATCATCAGTGCATATCTCCCCAGGACTGCCCGAACTCAAGGGACGCACGGAGCGGCACATCAAGCTTCACGGCACCCTCCATCTTCTCCCTCACAAGCTCCTCCATCTCAGCCTGCTCATCTTCAGAAACCTCGAAGATAAGCTCGTCATGGACCTGGAGAAGTATCCTTGACTTCAGCCCACGGCTGACAATCTCCTTGTCGACAGAGATCATGGCAAGCTTCATTATCTCTGCGGCGCTCCCCTGTATGACAGTATTGACGGCAACCCTTTCCGCACCAGCTTTCTCGACCTTGTTCGAGCTGTTTATGCCAAGCACATCGCGCCTATGGCCGCCGGCAGTGACAACATAGCCATGCTCCGAGGCAAAGGAGTTTGTCTTCTCAACGAAATTACGAACGCTGCTGTAGCGGTCGAAATACCTTGTTATGAATGAAGCTGCATCACTCCGTGTTATGCCAAGCTCCTTGGATAGCCTGAAAGCGGACATTCCGTACATGATGCCGAAGTTTATGGTCTTCGCAATCCTTCTTTCCTGCGCATCCACATCCTCGACAGCCTTGCCGAAGATAAGCGAGGCCGTATAGCGATGGACATCCACGCCATCTATGAAAGCGGAACGCAATGCAGGATCGCCGCTCATATGTGCAAGCACCACAAGCTCGATCTGAGAATAGTCAGCTGAAAGGAACACACAGCCTGGGCGTGGAGTGAACGCAGATCTTATCATACGCCCCTCATCTGTGCGCACAGGGATATTCTGCAGGTTTGGATTGCGGGATGAGAGACGTCCCGTCGCAGTGCCTGTCTGCAGGAATGAGGTATGGATCCTTCCTTCATCGTCCTGAAGCATCGGGAGGACCTCTATATAAGTGCTCTTGAGCTTTGAAAGCTGCCTGTATGCGAGAAGATCCGAGATTATCCTGCCTCCCTCCTCCTTCAGCCCTTCAAGCGTGGCAGTATCCGTGGAGTATCCCCTCTGTGTCTTCTTGCCGGCTTTCATGTGAAGTTCTTCAAAAAGAACAGCGGCAAGCTGCTGCGTGCTGTTTATGTTGAACTCATGGCCTGCGATCGCGTAGATATCATCCACTATCTCCTTCAGCCTTGAAGCGGCATCAGCATCCATCTTCTCGATGCGTTCACGGGAAAGATGTATTCCCTCCCTTTCCATCCTCGCAAGTATAGGTATGAGCGGAAGCTCGTACTTCTCCATGACACCGATAAGGTTTTTCTCGGAAAGCTTGTCCTTCAGCACATGATATAGCCGATATGCCATATCGCTGTCCTCGGCGGCGTATGATGTGGCCTTATCAAGCGGAACAGATGAAAAAGGCTCGCCTTTTTCGACAACATCCTCATATCTGGTCGTCACAGCGCCAAGCATCCTGAACGAAAGATCATCGAGATTATACACATTGGCATTCGAGTCAAGGAGCCACGCGGCTATCATGGTATCGAAGACTATGCGCCTGATATCAGAGCCAAGGCGCCATATGATCTTCAGATCGTACTTTATATTCTGGTTGATTATCCCGATGCGCCCCGATGCCAGGAAATCATCGAAGAGCTTCCTCACGTCATCCCTGCTGATGTATTCAGCGCCGCCTGCGACAAGCGGCACATAATAGGCCCTGCCTTCCTCATAGGAGAAAGAGAACCCGACCATCTCAGCGTCTTCCTCAAGCCCTGTTGTCTCGGTATCAAGGGCCATCACGCCCTTCTTCTCAGCTTGTTCGAAGTGCCTCCTGACCTCTTCTATATCAGTTATGGAGGAATATACGCCTTTCTCCGCGACAGGCGCGTCATAGGATTTCTCCTCAGCTTTTGGCTCGAACTTGACAGATGACATGGATGCAATGCGCCGCGCAAGACTCCTGCAGCCCCTGGCCTCCAGATCATCGATGCCATTGGCAAGGACTATCCCTGATGCAGAAAGCGATGAAATGTCGAAGGATCGGGGAAGCGCGCTGAAATTAAGCTCGATAAGGCTCTTTGACAGCTCCCCGTCAGCCTTGCCATCCTCAAGCTTCTTCCGGACGCCGGCAGAAAGCATATCAAGATGGCGGTATATGCCATCAAGGGAGACATATTCGGAGAGGAGCTTCACAGCACCTTTCTCCCCCAGCCCCTTTATGCCAGGGACATTATCGGACTTGTCCCCTATTATTGACAGGAAATCAACGATCTGAGATGGTTTCACTCCATACTCATCAATGACTTCCTTCTCCTGCATTATCTTATACTGCGACTCGCCCTTCTTAGGAGGACGCAGTGCCGAGACATGGTTCCCGACAAGCTGCATGAGATCCTTGTCGCCTGTCACGATGATTGTCTCTATCTCATTCTTCCCCGCTTCACGGCAAAGCGATGCAATGACATCATCGGCCTCGAATCCAGGATTGGAGACAACGCTGATATTCATCTTTGAAAGCGTCTCCTTTATCATCGGGACCTGGGCATGGAGATCCTCAGGAGCCTTATCCCTCGTTGCCTTATATTCAGGATACATGATATGGCGGAATGTCGGTTCCTTCTCGTCCATCGCGATTGCAAGATAGTCCATCCTGTATGATGTGATAAGCGACAGCAGAGTTGAGAAGAAGCCGAAATAAGCGCTTACGTTCAGTCCTTTGCCATCGGTAAGCGGGTTGGAGATATGAGCGAAATAGCTTCTGTAGATTATCGAGTAGCCATCAAGGACATAGAGACGTTTCGAGAAAACCTTGCCATCCCCGGCCTTCTCTTCCTTCCTGCTGCTCTCCTTCCTTTCCTTCATCCTTTCCTTTACGATCTCATCCTGATCAAGATCCTTATCTGTAAACAGGGAATCACTCATCATCCACCTCCACTTTCAGCGTATCATATCCAGGCTTTGCCCTTCCTGCATAACGGCTCTCTATATCCCTATGGCTTGTCTCATGGTTCATATGGGTGAAATAAACCTTGGAAGCGCCTATCAGATCTGCAGCTTCAACAGCCTCATCAAACGAGAAATGGCTCCAGTGCGTCCTGCCGCGCAACGCCCCTATTATAAGAGTGTCAATGCCCATAAGGACATCCTTGTTCTCATCATATAGGATATCTGAGACATCAGTTATGTATGCAGCACGCCCGAATCTATACCCGACTATGCGCATCATGCCGTGCATCACGGGAATCGGCACGAACTCTATCTCCCCGACATTGAAGGGCCTTCTTTCCTCGACGGCAACTGGAGTGAGGGCAGGAACGCCTTTGTACTGCCAGCTCTTGAACGCATATGGAAAGACAGACTTTATGGTATCCAGCACAGGCTCAGTCGAATATATCGGGAATCTTCCATCCCTTGAGAAGACCCGGAGGTCATCGAGCCCCATAAGATGATCTGAATGCGCATGCGTATAAAGCACCCCGTCCAGATGCTCTATGCCTGAACGAAGCGCCTGCAGCCTGAACTCATAGCCAGTATCTATCACTACGCTGCTCGTCCCTCTCCTTATGAGAATGGAAGAACGCCAGCGCCTGTCATGCGGATCTTCGGAAGTGCAGACAGGGCAATGGCACCCGATCACAGGGACGCCATGGCTTGTGCCAGTGCCAAGGAACTCTATCTCAGTCACGAAAAATCCTCATGACCTTCTATATATTCAACAAGGGACCCAGCACCTGACCTGATATAATCAGCGCCCTGCCCAACCATAGCCTTGCCTTCAGGAGAGGAAAGATAGGATACAAGGCGTCCGAGGTTATTCCCGGCTTTATCCATAAGAGCCTTGAGCACAGCAGGTCCATCATCCTGGATGATCGCAGAGGCATCTTCCTGGCTGATTCCTGCTTCGACCATTGCAGATTCAAGCGATGCCTCGATATACGCATCTGCCCGGAACGTGGTGCCGAAGAACTTTATCGAAACCTCCGGAACAAGGAAGTATATGATGAAGAATACAACGATAGAAACAAAAAACAGACCTATAAATCCTCCAAAGAGGCTTTTTTTACCTAACATGCTGTTATGATACCTTGAAAGAAGTGGCAAGTGAAGGGTGCAAGGCTTTTTTGCGAATGTGAAGAAACTGTGTGATTTGTGGAGTTTGTGTGCCAGGCATGTAATTTTATCTCTTTTGATGGTGCTAACCATTTTCTTATGAGATAATACCCCCTGGATGAGAGACACAGCACGATGTGCTAGGAGGTGTATCATGAAAAGAAAACTGTTTGTTGTGCTTATCGCACTGGCAATCATCCCGATGACTCTTTCCGCAGCTCCGTTCTTCCAGGTCGGACCGCTTGTCTCATACAACAGGACAGTAGTAGAGATGCAGGAGACGATGGAAGGAAACGAGGCATGGAATATAGACAACTTCTCATTCGGTGCTGATATCCGCATAAATCCATTCAAGTATCTCAGCATCGACATCCCAGCAACGCTCGGATTCGGAAGCCACGGAAGCGTAAGCATCGCCCTCATACCTACAGTGAACGTCAATATCCCTATAACAGGCCTGTTTGATCTTGCCATAGGCGTTGGCCCCCAGTTTGATTTCCAGTATGTAGGAGACAGCAAGGACTGGACCATGAACGGACTTCCGATGGATGATGCAGGCGACGCGTTTGCACAGTCAAAGCTGGCATACAGGGCTGGTGCGACATTCAATCTTGCATTCCTGAGCGTCGGCCTCAATGTGATACTGCCATGCAAGGCATCATTCAGCGAAGGCGGCTGGGATGTCATGAATCCAATGTGGCAGTCAACAAGGGTATCAGCAGTCGCACTCTTCAACTTCGGCTGATCATACTAATGGCATAAAAGAGCCATCATGCAGGCTCAATGATATACCACCGGCTTGACCGGTGGTATTGTTTCTTGCAAGCCCGTACAGCACAGCAAAAAGCATCCGAACGAAATTCAAGAGATGCTATAAAAGCCGCTTATATTCATCCTCAGGCATCGATGGACTCAGCCTCTTCCAACCAGGCTGCTGCGGATGCGTCAGATGGCATCCTCCAATCCGAGCGTGGAGAGAACGTGACTGTCCCGACCTTTGGCCCGTCAGGCAGGCAGCTGCGCTTGAACTGCTGGGCAAAGAACCTCCTGATGAAGACCACAAGCCACTTCTTTATAGTCTCACCAGCATATTCGCCCTTATATGCTTCTTCAGCCAGGCGGAAGATCTTCTTGGGAGTGAAGCCGAAGCGGACCATATAGTAAAGGAAGAAATCATGAAGCTCATACGGCCCTACAATATCTTCCGTCACCTGTGATATCTCCCCATCCTTCGCAGGAAGAAGCTCTGGGGATACAGGAGTTGCGAGGATATCATAAAGGACATCGGCTTCCTCCTTCTTGGAAGTATCGGCAGTATAGCGCACAAGATACCTTACAAGGGTCTTAGGGATGGAAGAGTTGACACCATACATGCTCATATGGTCCCCATTATAAGTCGCCCATCCAAGGGCAAGCTCAGAAAGATCCCCTGTACCGATCACGATGCCGCCTGTCTTGTTCGCGATATCCATCAGCACCTGCGTCCTCTCCCTCGCCTGTGAATTCTCATACGTGACAGACAGGTCGTCCCTGTCCTGCCCTATATCATCAAAGTGCTGCAGGACGCTCTTTGTGATATCCACGGTACGGAAGGTGACGCCCAGTGATTCAGAAAGGCGCTGTGCATTGGATTTGGTCCTTGCAGTAGTCCCGAAGCATGGCATCGTCACTGCTATGATATCCTTCAGATCGCGCTTGAGGATAAGGAACGCATTCACAGTCACGATGAGGGCAAGCGTTGAATCAAGGCCACCTGAAAGACCTATCACAGCCTTTGATGAACGGGAGGCTTCAAGCCTTCTGGCAAGCCCCAGCGCCTGCAATGAAAGTATCGTACGGCACCTCTCTGCCCTCTCGCTGTCACTGTCAGGGACAAAAGGATGGCGGGGAAAAAGCCTTGTCAATGCAGTCTTGCTTATCTCAAGCGAGAAAGGAACCACGGCATACCCATCATTGGAAGCTGGATAAGTATTCATCCTTGCCCTCTCAGCCACAAGCTTCTCTGTATCTAGCTCGGAGATGACCATATCTCCACCAAGGAATGATGTACCTGATGCTATAACAGAACCATTCTCTGCAATAAGATTGCTGCCGATGAACACCATGTCGGTGGTACTCTCGCCATATGCTGCATCTGCATATATGTAGCCTGAGACAAGCCTTGCTGATGTTGACTGTATCAGGTTCCTCCTGTATTCAGCCTTGCCTATGACCTCATCCGATGCAGAGAGATTCACGATGACAGTCGCACCATTCTCCGCAAGATGCACAGAAGGAGGATCAGGGACCCACAGGTCCTCGCATATCTCAGCCCCGACAGCCAATGAAGGCATAGATGAGCATGAAAGAATGATCTTACGTCCAAAGGGGACCTTATCAGAGAAGAAATCAACCTCGATATTCTCTTCAGGGGACGGAGTGAACCACCTTGTCTCATAGAACTCGCCATATGAAGGAAGGTTCTTCTTTGCGATCAGTGCAAGGACATGTCCGCCCTTTATCGCCACGGCTGTGTTGTAAAGCTTGCCTTTGTATTCAAATGGATAGCCAACGAATATGAGGATATCAAGCGAGGAGCTTGCCTCGACAACGCGTCTCAGGCCACTCTCTGCGCTCTTTCTCAGGCTTTTCTGGAAAAAGAGATCCTGCGCCGTATAGCCAGTTACGGAAAGCTCAGGAAATACAAGAAGCTTGACACCCTTTTCAGAGGCATCATTCATCATCTCTATGATCTTATCGCAGTTGAAAGCAGGATCAGAAACCCTGAGAACAGGTGATGCTGCCCCTACCTTTACAAATCCATCGTACATACCCCGATGATACCATAAGACACAAAACAGCAATAGACATAACAAGAGCCATTCCGCCCAGGCTAAGAATGGCTCACATCAAAAATTGATCCAAAAGATCCGGAACTAGCATTCCAAATCAAATGTCCTTATTTCATTATCGGACAGCGCTCTCGCTGCCCCTGTACGCCCAGGACGTGTCCCCTGAAGCATACTTGCGCCTGTAGTCCCGAACCGTGTAGGTGTTAAGCCCCGTTATTGTCGCCGTTGCCTTGTACCCCTTCCCCTGCTCGAACAGCTCCAGGCATTCAAGCTTCTTCTCGTTGGGGATCCTGGACCTTCCAATGTTGGATCTCTCCTCCACCTTCAGCCTCCCC
>CASFMA010000079.1 GCA_949295675.1 uncultured Spirochaetales bacterium
AATGATGCGGGACAATATGCCCCGCCTGAATCATGGGATCATGCCTGTTCTGCCTCTGTGCATGCCAGGATGAACGGGCCGACGCCCTTGAAGTCATCAGATACGACTTTCTCGCTTATATAATATCTGAAAGATCCATCACGGTAAGGATTGCCGCCAAGTCCGGCAACAGAGCATATGCCTCCAAGGTGAAGCTCTCCGCTTCCGTCCTCTGAGAGGTATTTCTCCTTTATGCCTTCCAGCGCCTTGCGAGCTGGTGCAAGATAGCTCTGCGAGAGATATCCCAGGCGAACGCCTTTGAAGAAGGAATACGCAAACATGGCCGTGCCGGATGTCTCAAGGTAATTGCCCTCACGTTCCCCTTCATCTGTCACCTGATACCACATGCCTTCCTTGCTCTGGAATGGAAGGATGGAGAGGGAGAGATCCTTTATTATCTCGATGATGCTATCCCTTCCCGCATGGTTCTTCGGAAGATAATCAAGGACATCCACGGCAGCCATGAGATACCATCCTATCGAGCGTGACCAGAAGTGAGGTGAAAGGCCGGTGGCATCATCTGACCACTTCATCCCCCTTGACTCGTCATAGCAGTGATAAAGAAGGCCGGTGGCACCGTCGCGCATAATGGAATATGTTGTCTCAAGTTGCCTCACGACATCTTCCATCTCAGCCATATCGCCGTGCCTCTTCGCCCATTCGATATTGAATGGTCCCTCCATATAAAGCCCGTCGAGCCATATCTGCCAAGGGTAAATCTCCTTATGCCAGTAAACGCCGTTCCTGCATCTTGGCTGTGTCTCAAGCTGGGACCTCAGGCGAGCCGCCGCTCTGATGAAACGTTCCTCGCCGCTCTTGTCATAGAGGATGAACAATGCACGCCCCGCATTGATCTGGTCAAGGTTGTATTCTCCCTCACGATATGTCGCGATGCTTCCATCTGCGGCAATCATCGGATCATACATCGAGTATACCCAAGGATAGACTGAGTCATCACCATAAAGCTCTGCAGCCTTCAGCGACGCATACAGGATAAGGCCATGCTCATAGTGCCATTTCATCATTCCGGGTCTGTATCTTCTCTCTACGCTCTTGGCCATCCTGAGGGAAAGTGGTTGATTGCTCATTGTAGCTCCTTGATAAAGCCGCCCCATAAGAGGCGGCTGTTCTGATAGCGGGAATGCTTAATGGATAAGACCATCTTCCTGCATCTTGGCGATACCTTCGGCGTTCCATGCAGCTCCGCCGATAGCGTCGAACTGATCAAGGAATGCCTGCCAGTTCTCAGGTGTAAGTTGCCTGGCTCCTGTAAGGAACTCCGCAAGACTCTGATCATAATATCTCTGGACATCTGCGTTCGGGGTCGGCATCGTGCCTGAACCGATAGCGCTTGTCCACTTCTTGTCCTGCATCTCCCTGAGTGTCGTGAGAGCTGACATAGTCTTTCCGGACACCTCTGTGACATAGGTCGGATAACGTGAGGCAAGCTCAACATCACCATTGTAGAAGACCATGTTCCTGAGCTGCGTGTAGACCTGTCCCTTAGGTCCTGTGAAAGCATTGTCCCCGAGATCGCCTGCGACAGGGATTCCGTCCTCAAGCACATAGTTGATGCCTTCCTGTCCCCAGCCAAGGAGATAATAGCCTTCATCGCTGCTCATCCACTCAAGAAGCTCGCAGATCTTGTCCAGCTTGCCAGCATCAGCGGCCTTCTGGCTTACGGCGTAGATACGATAGTTCATGTCATATGCGCCGATCGCAGCATGTCCATCCGGACCGGAGACTGCATCGATCACGATCCACTCGCCATCAGGGAAGTTAGCATCGAATGGAGCATAGTTGGCTGTTGCCGCATAAGCTGCGTTCTGCTCATACATGATGCCGAACCTGCCCTGCTTCCATGCTGCCCTGAAGTCATCCTTCTTATAAGAGAGCCAGTTAGGATCGATGATTCCCTCATCGCACATTCCCTTGAGCGTAACCATGAAGTCATAGAACTCAGGCTTGTAGATGGAAAGTCCTGCTGTCTCGCTGTCAAAGCTCCAGAGTCCCTCGACACCATAAGCGCCCATGATCGGCCAGAGCCTTGAGCCTGGATAGCCCTTGAGCGTCGCATCTGTCTCAACGAATGCGCCGTAGCCCCATGTATCGTTCCTGCCGTTCCCATCAGGATCGTTGAACGTGAAAGCCCTTGCGACCTCTATAAGCTCATCGATTGTCGTCGGGACTTCAAGGCCAAGGTTATCAAGCCAGTCCTTCCTTACAAGAAGGCCTTCGTTCTTCGCGATAGCGCCTGGGGACGCGAAGCCATAGACATGGCCATTGATCGTCGTATGGGCTATTGAGTTGGCGTCATACTGCTGTGCAGTACGTACAGGCATCTTGTCAAAGCAGTCATCAACCTGTGCGACCAGTCCCTGCTTCACGAGGTTCGTGAGCACCGGACGGCGAACCATGAAGAGATCAGGAAGGCTGTTGGCAGCGCCTGCGGCCTGGATCCTGACATCCTGGTCGGACTCATTCGAAGGAAGCATGGTAAGCTTGAGATCAATTCCAAGATTGTTGCGGATGATGTCATAGCCCACCCAGTCCTCAGGAATCATGCCTGCCTCTGTGACAGCAGCTCCGAACCAGAGTTCTATAGAGACTGGATCCTCTGGGGTGCCAGCAGCAGCCGCGCTCTCCTTGCTTCCGCCGGAGAATGCCGGAAGTGCCATAAGCACTGCAAGAGTAACCATCAGAATGCTCTTTAATCTTTTCATTATTTCCTCCTTTTCTATATCCACCGCATCAGCCTTTGACTGATCCGAGCAGAGTTCCCTTTGTGAAATATTTCTGTATGAACGGATATGCCACTATCATCGGTATCGCGCTCATGAATACAGATGCCGCCTTTATCGCGCTGACAGGTGCGTTTCCGAAAGCATTGACCTCGACATACTCATTCATGCCGGAGGCAAGAAGTATGTTCCTGAGGAGTATCGGAAGAGGCTGGTTGTCGCTGAGATAGAGCATTGCGTTGAAGAAGTCGTTCCAGAACGATACTCCATAGTACAGCCCTATCGTCATCACTATCGCCTTCGACAGTGGAAGTATTATCTTGAAAAGCACCTGAAGCTCAGAGCAGCCATCTATCCTTGCCGACTCCTTGAGCTCATTAGGTATACCCACGAAGAACTGCCTCATTATGATGCAGTTGTATGTGGATATAGCGCCCGGGATGAATACAGCAGCAAGATGGTTCATCAGGCCTACATCCCTGACAAGCAGGTATGTAGGTATCATGCCGACGTTGAACACGTACGGGATGATCACCACAAGGTTTATGATCTTCTTGCCAGGAAGGCTCTGGACTGAGAGAACATAAGCCATAGGGATCGTAAGCACCAGAGCGCAGAAGACGCCTCCGATAAGGATCTTGAAGCTGTTTATGAACGCATCCAGGAAGCCATCATTGCCAAGAAGCGCCGTATAAGCATCAGTCGACCATTCCCATGGCGGAAGGAACATGCCCTCCAGATTGGATCCCAGATAGTCATTCGGCCTGAATGAAAGCGTTATCGTAGACCATACCGGGATAAGTATCACTATAAGTATGAAGACCATGAAGACATTCACGATAACATTGAATGTATGGTCCGCTGCCGTAAGCCTGACCTTCTTGTTCTGCATCTCAGGCTTCAGATGCTTCTGCTTCCTTGTATTCTCTGCCATCTGAATCCTCCTTAGAACAACGAGCTCTCTGTCAGCTTCTTTGAAAGCCAGTTCGCGAAAAGCACGAGGATCATGCCAAAGACGCCTTTGAACAACCCGACAGCGGTAGCCAGGCCGAACTCAAATTCAAGAAGGCCTTGCCTGTAGACCCATGTATCGATGATATCCGCAACAGAGTATACCTGAGGCGAATAGAGCATGAAGATCTGGTTGAAGCCTGCATCCAGGATCGTCCCGAGCTTCAGTATGAGGACCGTGACAATGACAGGGAGGATGGCAGGGAGCGTTATATACCTGACGCGCTGCCAGCTGTTGGCGCCCTCCACCATCGCGGCCTCGAAAAGAGACACATCGATGC
This sequence comes from uncultured Spirochaetales bacterium, assembly GCA_949295675.1. GTDB lineage: Bacteria > Spirochaetota > Spirochaetia > Sphaerochaetales > Sphaerochaetaceae > Ornithospirochaeta. The sequence continues at coordinate 4,073 of CASFMA010000079.1, forward strand.
CCATCAACGCAGCGATGAAGATGATTGCCGACCATCCCATCTCCTTCCACGCATCAGAGAAGAGAACGACCCACGGGAATGTATGGACATTTGACAGGAAATCCACAGCATTGCCGCCGCAAAGCTTGATTATGTCATTGACAACACCATCGCCAGGGGCAAGGAGCGCAAGGAGTATGCCGTACATGATGACCCACGAAAGGAAGTGAGGCAGGTACGCAAGAGTCTGCACCACCTTCCTCAAAGCTGGCCTTGTGCACTCATATATGCAGATAGCGAGGATTATGGAGAGCGGAAGAGATATGAGAAGCTTTCCTACGGAGTACATGACAGTATTCCTGATCAGGGACCAGAAATAAAAGCTGTTCACGAATGTCCTGAAGTTCTCAAGACCTATCCACTCAGAACCGACAACGCCCCTCACAGCCATGAAATCCTTGAAGGCAATCTGGGCGTTCCATATAGGTACATATTTGAATATGATGTAGTAGACAAGCGGGATAAGAGCAAGCATATATACCGCACGATGCCTTGCGATCTCCCTTCTCAGCTTGCTTTTCGAGGGCTTCTGAGGCAAAGCGGCAGAAGCGCTGCTCCCTGTTTTTCCAGTGGTCATAAGTATACCTCTTGGAATAAAGTCTAAGGGGATATACCCGGATAATCCAAACCACTCATTGTACAATTCCGACTTGGCTAATGCGCTCTCATCTGCCCGGGAGAGAAGCCCTTTATCTTCTTGAATACCCTGCAGAAATAAGCCTGATCCTGGAAGCCTGACTCCTCAGCGACAGCTGAAAGCGGCTTTGCCGTGCTCACGAGAAGTGATGACGCGATCTGTATCCTGTACCTGTTGAGATACTCCCACGGAGAAAGCCCTATCTCCCTGCGGAATATCCTGGTAAGGTAGTCCTCGCTTATGTTCACAGCACCGGCCAGCTGCCACCGAGAGATGGCGCGTGTCGCATGCTCATTAAGATAAACAATGGCCTTTTTCACTATAATTCCTGTCAAAGGCGGAAGTATTGTGCTGCTTAAGGCTATCGAAGCAAGCCTTGCCAGGAATTCCTTTGATTCCAGTATAGAGGTGTTCACGATGATTATATTCGGCATATCCCCGATCCTGCCGACATCATTTCCGGAGAACTTGTCGGAGACTATCACGACAGGAAGGGAAGAGAAGCGTTCCCTCCTTCTTATCTCGGAGATAAGCTTGTCATCAGCCTCTGTCATTATTATCAGGCTGTACGGACGCGAAGATCCCAGTGCCTCTTCCGCATCTCCGGCTTCCTCGATCTTCCCGATCTCACCGATTGCAGAAGGAAGCACAGAAGCACGGCCGAACAGGAGGAACGTGCGCTCTTCCGAAGCGGCATCCTCCAATGCTGCCCTGAGAGAGATATCTCCCTTGCCGGAAAAAAGCATGACAGAAGCGAACCGAAGCTCCTTATCAGACAAAAGTGCCGCTGCCGCTGCCTTGTCTGAAGCGACAAGGGCGACGACACGTGGATGCACAGATGAGAGATCCTTCGCGCAGACACTCTCGGCATCCAGTCCTTCTGGCCTGTCCTCTTCCCTGCCCAGGAATATGATACCTTGGCCATCATTGTGCCCTTCGCTGAGGCAAGGATATGGAATCGTGACCTTTATGGAGTCACCCTTCCTTGTGACAGTCCCGGAATGGAGAAGGACTATGCACTCGGCGAGCTTACGTGCCGTGTCATCGTCAGAGCCGCCCTTTCCTGATATCTGGAACAGAAGGCCTTCCTCCCTTTCCATGATATGAACTGAAGCCCTATCCTGAGACACGATTGATGAGAATATGGAAATGGCCTCAATAAGCCGCTCCCTGTCAATCTCCATGAGAGGAAGGGACTGCGGGGACGAGAGGTCGCAGATATCTGAAAGAGCCCCTATGAGAGAAGAAGCAGGGATGAGAGTGCGGGTTATGCTCAGTTCGCCTCGTTCGGCAAGCGCCAGCTCAAGTATATGCTCTGCACCTGTTATCGAGCGAGCCATGCCATCTCTGTCAAGCCTTCCCTTCCTTGTGACCATCGCCTTGATATCAGAGAGAGGCTGTATCAGGCCTTCGGAGACTTTTGCATAGAACTCCTCAGCATCCCTCTCGCCCTTCTCTGCCCTCTCCTTGGCAGCTGTTGCCTCTTCAAGGAAGCTTATGCCCTTGAGCGCGGATGACAGCGATGTCCTTATATCCTCAAGAACATAGCCTTCGCACCAGTCTGTGCCTATGACAATGTATCCAAGCTCCTGTGCATCGAAGAAAAGAGGCTCTATGACAAATGTCCCGCTGCTCACCTCATCAGAAAGCTCGGCAGGGACTATATTCATCCTGGGGAAATCCACGGAAGAGCTGAACAGCTGCTCCCCTGAAAAGCCTCCAGCGAACTCTGTCACGGAGAAATCCCTGTAAAGCATAAGAAAGCACTTCCCTATGCCAAGCTTCTTGAAGGATGCCTGCATGATCGCGGGAAGAGCCTCGAGGGAACGTGCTGCGAGGAGTTTTGTCTTGAATGAATCGAGAGCCGATGTAAGATCCTTGGTCCGCTGTTTACCCATAGCCCTGGAACGCCTTTCATCTGCGACTATCCTTGTGAACAGCTTGTTGCGCCTGCTGCTGTCTATGCCTGCTGATAGCGATGAAACTATCTCGAACATGGCCTCGGAGTCCCCTCCGGCAGAAACAAATGAATCT
>CASFMA010000080.1 GCA_949295675.1 uncultured Spirochaetales bacterium
GGAATCCTGAGAAGCCTCATGAAATCCTTCTGGGTCTGCAATTCTGTCTTTGCAATGAAATCAATGAAGCTATCCAGCTTTCCTTTTCCAAGACGATAATTCTGCAATGCGGAAATATAGTCACGTCTGAAAATCGGCGGAATCGATACAGGAAGATATCCATGCTGGAGAAGAATCGTGTTCATCACGAGCCTTGATACTCTTCCATTGCCATCCCTGAATGGATGTATCGATACCAGTCTTGCATTAGCTACCGCTGCAAAAGCAACAGGATCGTATTTGCTTTCATTTTCAGATAACCATTCTGAAAACTCCTCAAATAATGAAGGAACATCATGATATGAGGGAAGACTTTCATCAAGTCCAGTAATGATTACATCAACATCCCTGAACCTTCCAGGATGCAGCTCCGGCTGTCCGAATGCCACAAGCTCATGGAAATGGAAGATATCATCCTTGGTTACTGTTTTTGATTCAATAAGAGTGAACATGAAGTCATAGGCTTTACCACCTCCGATAGCTTCAAACATCTCTCCAAGAGTATGCTGGCCTACAGTAACACCATCCCGGAGAATTATTGCAGTTTCATCCTCGGTAAGGGTATTGCCTTCTATCGCATTAGTGCTCCAGACATTCGGAATTCTGTAAAAGTCCTTGATCTGGCTGAGTGTGAAAGGATCTGAGAATGGTCTCTTTTCAGAGATAGCTTCCTTTCTTGCCTTACATTCATTAATTATATCCACTGAATACATTGCACTGGCCCCTCTCTTTCTCAGCTTGAAGAACTTATGAAATATTATACTACAATGCGTGATGCTCTCCCATACCATTAAGATTTCTTGTTAGATTTGATGCTATTTCTGAATTCCCCCATTGCAGGAAGTTTATCAGACGAAATACAGAAACCTGCCTAGGAATATATATCAAGGCATGGCAAAAGAAGAAGCACCCGCCTGGATCAGACCGTACGGATGCCTTCACTATCTATAGCAGGCCTCGCTGAAAACTCTTACATTCTTCTCATCTGAATAGGCCCTAAGCTTCTCGATCGCTCTCTTCTCGATCTGCCTGATGCGTTCCTTCGTAAGAGAGTATCTCTCTCCTATCTCCTTGAATGACATCGGCAGCTAATCACCGGCATATCTCATGAGGCCTATTGTCGACCATATGACGATTGAGAGCACAAAAAGCACAACCGCTATGAGCTCCCGTGAAGTCCCTGTCCTGTACTTTAGGACAGATCCTGTCAGATTAAGGATGGGCGCGACAGCGAGAAGCCCGGATGAAACGATAAAAAATATCATCTCCATTACCTCTTCGTGTCTTCGACTGAGTTGCAAGCAAGCATAGATTATCACTTAGTCAAGAGGATGTGGTTGCATGCGGAAATAGCAGAAGACGAGGCTTGCTAGAAGGCAGGGAAACAGGGATACTGTAGCCCGGCACTGCCATAGAGCTTGGCGGCTGGCATCGCTTCGGACTCTGCCCGATATCTTCGGCAGGAAGGGGGTGATGCAGATGGATGCGTATCAGATCATCATGGTCATACTGACTGTAATCGGTCTTCTTATAGCATCACGAAAATAGCCGCCAGTTTGTCCGGAACTGAACGGCTAATATAGCTTTCATTGTCGGGCCAGCCGCTTCTATCGGCAGTGCCTCTTTCTGTTCATATTATCGCTATCTATCCTGCAAAAGTCAAACAGACGCGTTGAATCAAAAATAATCTAACCGAAGGAAAGTTTCTATATATAGCCGTTTTTCAGATTAATAAGACAACGAAAAAGCTTATCCAATCCGGTTCAGAAAGGATAAGCCTTAATGGGCGATGCCAGGATTGAACTGGCGACTTCCACCATGTCAAGGTGGCACTCTCCCGCTGAGTTAACCGCCCGAATGCTTTGCTATGATAGCAGACTAATGGAGCTAATGTAAATAGCTTTTCATCAAGTTGTTGATAAAACTTAAGCAAAACTTAAGCAACTGGATTTATTGGCAGAAGATGTTTCCTTTGCTGTCGAAAATCAATGGGGAAAACGTATAAGATATAAACATGAAAGGGCTTTGCGTTTACATAAAGGCAGGCAAGGGGCATTACGTGCCAGCAAAGGCTGTGCATGAGCAGCTGGAGAAGATCGGAGCAGAGAGCCATCTTGTCGATTTCTTCGACTATCTGGATATCCACTGGATGGAACGCATCAACCAGGCTGCATGGAGGATAATGCTGCGGATACCTTTCATCGAGAAATATCTGTTCAGATACCTTGACGGATCAGGATGGGGAATAAAGCTCATCATAAAGCTTGTCGATAAATTCGGAAGCCGGAAGCTCATGGACAATATAAAGGAATTCCGGCCGGACTTCATATTCGCGACACATCCTTATCCAGGGACAGTATTATCCACGCTTCTGGACAAATATGGCGAGGATATACCTGTCTACTTCTACTCCACAGATGTATTCTCCGCACCTGCTGTATCCATATGCCCATATCTTAGGAAGTTCTACATACCTACAGAGGAAGGTGCGGAACGCGTAATGAAGATGGGGCAGGATCCTGAAACCATTGAGATATCCCCTTTCCCGCTGCAAAGCTCAGTAGCTGACAGGCCAAAGCTGTCCAAGAAAGAAGCGCGGAAGGCAATAGGGATTGATGAAAGCAAGTTCACGCTTCAGCTGAACCTCGGAGGAGAAGGCCTTGGATCGCTCCATCTTCTTGAGGACATACTCAAGGAAGACCTGCCTGTACAGATTGTCATCATAGGCGGGATAAAGAAGGAGATGCGGAAAAAACTGGACTTGATGATAAAGCACTTCCATGGCAGACACGCAAAGGTGTTCGTAAGGGGCTTCATAGATAATGTGAACGAATATCTCGCAGCTTCCGATGTCATAGCAGGACGTGCCGGGATAAACACAATCGTTGAGGCAATATATGCTCACAGGCCATTCCTTATAACAGAGTTGGTCTATATAGTCATACACTCCGCTGAATACATAGAGAAATACGGCATTGGCTGGAATGCTTCGGAAGACAGGGAAAAGCAGATATCAATAATAAGGGATCTTGTATCCAATCCTGAGAAGCTTGCAGAAATGGACAGGAATTTCGATAAGGTGCCGATCGAATACAGCGCAAGGCATCTGGCTGAAATGATAAATGAAGATGCAAGGCTGTACCAGGGCTGAAAGAATCCTGCCGGCTTTTCAGGCCGGCAGGCATGCGAAGCTCACCATTCAGCAATCGTGCCATCATAATTGCGCCAGACCGGATTCTTCCAGCTATGTCCGACCTTCGCAGCTTCTATAACCTTCTCCTTGTCAATCTCGATGCCCAGGCCTGGGCCTGCAGGGATCTCGATGAAGCCATTGGAGAACCTGAACACAGATGGGTCCTTGAGGTAGTCAAGAAGATCAGCGCCCTTGTTGTAATGGATCCCGAGGCTCTGCTCCTGGATGAACACATTAGGCGTGCAGGCATCAAGCTGCACACAGGCAGCGAGGGCTATCGGTCCCAGCGGGCAGTGCGGAGCGACTGCCATGTCATATGCTTCCGCCATGGCTGCGATCTTCCTGACCTCGGAAATACCGCCAGCATGGGAAAGATCAGGCTGGATTATATCAGCATAGCCGTCTTCGAACAGAGGCTTGAAGTCCCATCTGCTGAACATCCTTTCCCCTGTCGCTATCGGAGTTGATGTATGAGAGGATATCTCCCTAAGGGCCTCATTGTTCTGAGGCAGGACAGGCTCCTCTATGAACATCAGATGGTATGGCTCCAGAGCATGCGCAAGCACCTTTGCCATCGACTTATGGACACGTCCATGGAAATCAACAGCGATCTCCATCTTATCCCCCATGAGATTGCGGATTGTCTCGACCCTCTTGCAGACAGCATCAACCTTGGAGAAGCTGTCTATATAGTGCATCTCCTCCGTCGCATTCATCTTCAAGGCCGTGCAGCCGCTCTCCCAAAGAGCCTTCACGCCATTTTCAAGATCTCCCGGCCGGTCTCCTCCTACCCAGCTATATACCTTGAGCTTGTCACGGCACTTTCCGCCCAGAAGCTCATAGACAGGGGTTGAATAGTACTTTCCCTTGATATCCCAGAGAGCCTGATCTATACCGGAAATAGCACTCATAACCTCAGGGCCGCCTCTATAGAAGCCTGCTCTGTACATCGTCTGCCAGAGATCTTCTATCATAAGAGGATCCTTTCCCATGAAATAATGGCTCATCTCCTGCACCGCAGCCTTCACGACTGCGGCACGGCCTTCTACAACCGGCTCACCCCATCCTGTTATCCCTTCGTCTGTCTCCATCTCAAGGAACAGCCAGCGAGGTGGCACTGTATAAAGATTGAAAGATGTTATCTTCATTTCAGTTCTTCATCCTGGCAGACTGCGACCTTGCCGCACTTCCCGCTTGCCATCAGGGCATATGCCTCATCCGCCTTGTCCAATGGGAACCGATGCGTGATCAGCACGTCTGGGTGCAGGTTCCATCGTACAAGCCTCTCCACAAGGTCCTCCATCTTCCATATGCTGGTCACCCAGCTGCCGTATATGGTCTTCTGCGGATGCAGCAGATCCGGGCTCGGCTCGAACGCCACATCATGCCCCTCGCCTATGAAGCATATCCTTCCCCATCTCCTCGCTGCCTTTATCGCTGTCACTCGCCCAGGATTGGAAGCTGAGCAGTCGAATGTCCTCTCGCATCCCTCGCCTCCTGTGACAGACAGCACGTTCTCTACAGCATGGCTATCGGAAAGGAACACATGATCGGCAAGGCCAAGATCCTTCGCGATCTTCAGCCTGCCCTCATTCGTGTCAATGCCTATCAGCTTGTTCGCACCCATCGCCTTGCAGAGCATCAGGCAGGCCAGCCCGACAGGACCAAGCCCTACGACCAGAACCGCATCGTTCCCGCTCACCCCGACCTTCTCTATACCCTCATATACCGTGCCGAAGCCGCAGGCGACCTGCGCGCCGTCTGCATATGACAGCTCATCAGGAAGCGCCACAAGGTCCTTCTCGTCCGCAAGGATGTACTCTGCCATCCCTCCGTCCCTCTGCCAGCCATAGGCTGCCCTCTTCGGACTCGTGCAGCTGATCATATAGCCCTGGCGGCACTCATGGCATACGCCGCAGCCGCTTATGTGGTAGAC
>CASFMA010000081.1 GCA_949295675.1 uncultured Spirochaetales bacterium
GCGCGGTCATCCGTTCAGTATTCTTCCAGACGTCAGCGCTCGCTGCTTGCGGAATCATGGATTTCGCCCCTTTGATATCCTCATGCCCTTCGTTCATCTCCATATCGGCTACATCAGCAAGGAAGATAGATGAAGCCTGCATTGTCATCGCGGAGCATGGATACCTCTATCAGATGGAGGCTTCGATACTGATATCCTCAGTCATGCTTGCCCTTTTCAGGGAGAGGGCCGTGTCCAGTGAGATGACATGGGAGCAGGATAGGAGGCTGCAGAGGTTGATGAGCTTCATAAAAGACCACAGCGGCGAGGGCATACATCTCAAGGATATAGCGGAGACAGCATTTGTCTCCGAGCGGGAATGCCTGAGGATCTTCTCCTCTTCGCTTGGGATATCGCCGATACAGTTTCTCATATCCTGCCGCATAAGGGAGGCCGAAAGGCTCCTGAGGGAGAGCAGCTGCAATATCTCCGAGATCGCCTACGCTGTCGGTTTCATCTCGCTGTCGCATTTCTCCGCGACATTCCGCAGGAAACATGGAATTGCACCATCGGAGTACCGCAGAAGGGAATTATCGTAAGGCCTTTCTTCTCTGGGGCCTTTCCCTGAGCCCGAGGAAGCTGACAGGATTTGCGCTTGCGAAAGCCTCGACCTCTTCATCCGACAGGACTGAGTTCTCGAATATGGAATAGTACTGTGTATAGGACTCTATCTTGAGAAGGTTGACTGAGAAATCAGAGCCAAACAGCGTGCGTGAACGTATGAGCGCCTTAGTCTCATCGTCCTGTTCATTGATATAGTTCCTGAGCTCCCTGTAGAACTCATCGGTGCAGCCTGAGAATGACATGTCCGCATATACTCCGCTGAAGTCCTTCATCAACGAGATTATCGTGCTGAACCATGGGCTGTCAGGCATCTTCCGCAGCCTCATCGACAGTGACTGTATGTTGTTTCGCATCGCATATGCGTACTGCTTCCCGTAATGGGCGAAGTCTATGACAAGGCCTGGATAGTTCTCAAGGACAGTGCGCCACCCTGCAGGGTCTGTGAGCTTCCAGGCTTCCTCTGCCGAAACGCCCCTGAACCCTTGGTCATCGCAGTGCGTGATGATAGGGACCCTGCTCTTTTCGCAGAAGCTGTAGAGATATCTGTGCTTCTCAAGAGTTTCCTTGTCTGACGGCCATGGGCAGAATCCCAGGGGAGGATATATCTTTATCCCATAGAAAGGCTTCTCAGGTATTGCATGGTCCTTATGGAAGAAGTGTGAAGTGTCCACGTACTTCGTCAGGAGATCATCAAGGAAACGGAGCGAATGAAGCTTCGGATCTATGCCGAGGAACGGATAGAACTCAAACAACCCATCCTCATGCCCTCTGTAGTACTCGCGCATGCCCTCGATCGTGTCCTCTGCGTACTGCGTTATCCTATCAAGCGCGGGAAGGGAGTAGTAGAGCCTGTTGTTCTCGTTCTGATCCTGCGAGAAGTCCATGACCAGCGGTATCATGATCATCTTGTCAAAATCCATGCCCCTCAATGAAAGCCTTCCCATGTGGATATAAGGGACAAGCGGGGCGTAGCTTTCCTTCCCCTCTGATGTGAACTTGCCCTCAAGGTCATCCTCCATCATCATGAAGGTCTCCCCGATCGGGCGTTCGAATGCCGTAAGCGTATTCTCAAGGGTATTGAGAAGATTGTTCCCCTTGAGCATCTGCGGCGTGAATATGTAGTTCTGCGTCGCATTTCCGGCAAGGAGCCCTGTCGCAGAATCGTAGAACGATGCGAAGAACGCCGCAAAGTTCGGATGATTCATCGTCATGGCATGGAAATGGCAGTCAGCAAAGTAACGCATGGCGCTATTGTAACTGTTAAGCACTCTTCTATCCAGTGTGCCTTTTGTTCATTAAATCAAAAGAATCAACCATTGCCGCCAGCTGCTTCAAGGGTGACGATAGATATGTGAAAAGGAGGGTGAAATGCGAAAAGTCATTTCCATAGCACTTGTTCTTCTTATGGCATTCTCCGTCTTTGCTGGCGGATCTAGCGAGAAGAATGATCAGATCGTGATCGAGTTCTGGACACATGAGGATGCACAGCGCCAGGCTCTTGAGGATTCATACATCGCAGAGTTCGAGGAGATGCACCCGAACGTGACAATCAATGCTACACGCCAGGCTTCATCGAAGATAATCGAGCTTGTGCAGACAGCATTCGCAGCAGGTGAGGGCCCGACTATCTTCAACCTCACGAACGATGCTATCCATTCATTCGTGAGCACAGGAAATGTCGCTCCTATGGACTATGAGGCTGCGGGCTATGCAGATGCCCAGGCTGTCGAGGATGCCTATATCGATGGGATGCTTGAGCCTGTAACATATGATGGCGATATCTACGGCCTTCCGCTTGAGCTGAATAACTGGTGTATCTTCCTGAACAAGCAGGTCTTCCGTGATGCCGGCCTTGATCCTGAGACTGACTATCCGAAGACATGGGAGGATATGGTTGAGGTCTCCGAGAAGCTCGTCATCCGCGATGGTGACATCCTTGTCCGCCGCGGCTATGATTTCCGCTATCCTTACTACCTTGAGACTATCGTCCCTATGGTCGAGCAGCTTGGCGGACAGCTTATAAGCGATGATGGGACAGAGGCTATCGTAGGCAAGGATGCCTGGATAAAGGTTCTTACATTCATGCAGCAGTGGGGACCAAACGGCCTTAACCTCGGCTCTCCGACATACACCAACGCACGTTCTCTCTTCAACAAGAACAACAATGATATAGCGATGTGCACAACAGGCCTGTACCAGGAAGCGAGAATCAGGAACGAGAACCCTGAGTTCTACGAGTCAGGCGACTGGATGGTCGTGCCATATCCTGTATTCGAGGATGCAGTGAATGATGTGTCGGCATGCCACTATGGCCAGTACTACATGGTCAACGCAAACGAGGATCCTGAGACTATCTCGATGGCATGGGAGTTCATCGCATTCATGCTCTCGCACGGAGAGGATTACCTTACCCAGGTCAACCTCATCCAGCCTACGAAGGAGCTGATGAATAGCGATACATACAAGAACATGCCATACAGCGACGTGTTCACGGCAGACCTCCAGAGAGCTCATGTTCTCTACTATGGTCCGAACGCTAACGAGATCCAGTCACTTCTCCGCACAGCGATTGAAGGCGTGATGCTTCAGGGAATCTCCCCAGAGGACGCATACACCCAGCTGAAGAATTCCGTACAGGAACTCATTGACGAAGAGGCTTGATTGAACATTGTCTGCCCCGGTCTTCCGGGGCAGTATCGGATAAACAGGAAAAACAGTGAAAAAGCAGAAGATATACAGCATAGAGCGCAAGCAGGCGAGATGGGGTTTTGTGTTTACGATTCCCTGCCTTGTCTTCTTTGCGGTTTTCAGTTTCTACCCGATCATATATGCGTTCCTTACATCTTTCACGAACCGGCAGGCGATAGGACGCAACCATTCATTCACAGGGCTGGAGAACTACATCTACATCTTTACGAAGAACAACGGAGGCTTCCCCCTGTCCAACTCGATAAGGGCTACGATCATATTCACCCTTGGGACGTTCATCCCGATGATTGTCGTATCCCTTGTTGTCGCCGCTTTCCTGATGCAGCTCAGGAAGGACAGGTACAGAGGCTTCTTCCAGCTTATGTACTATATGCCGGCCGTCCTTTCATCTGTCGTCGCAGCCGCCATCTGGATGATCATATTCGATCCGAGAGGGCTGATGAACCAGATCTCGAACTTCGTGATGCGGACATCGGGAGTGGACTATAACTGGCTAGTCGATCCAGTGATGCTCCAGGTCTCGACGATGATAATCTACTTCTGGAAGTATATTGGATACTTCGTCATCCTCTTCATAACGGGACTGGCCTCGATACCCCCTACGATATATGAGGCAGCGACTGTGGATGGCTCCTCAAGATGGCATACATTCTGGAAGATAACGCTTCCTCTGCTCAAGCCTACGACGGCGATGGTCTCCATAATGGCCATGCTCCAGTGCCTCAAGACATTCAGCACACAGTTCATGCTTTACCAGGGAGGATCGCCAAGGGCGCCGATTGACGTCATAACGATGAACATCTACTTCACTGGCATAAGGAACGGACGTCTTGGAAGGGCAAGCGCCATGAGTATCGTCCTCTTCGTTATAATGCTTTTCTTCACGTATCTGCAGCTTGTTGCCAACCGCTCAAGCGAAGATGTCGAGTATTGATAGGAGGGTGGGATATGAATAAATTCGTTGGAAAGATAGGAATCGCGGAGATTCTTGTATGGATATTCCTCATCCTTGTCCTGTTCTTCACCGTCACCCCTATTGTGTTCATGATCACATCATCATTCATGGATGCGAGGCAGATACTCGCGATGCCTTATCACTGGATACCTTCATCCGACTACTTCTCGTCAGCTGACAGGACATTCTTCACGAACTTCCAGAAGGCAATACTTGGAAACAACGATAATCCGACATTCTTCAGGAACATGTTCAACTCGTTCTTTGTCGCTATCGTTGACAGCGTTACGACGGTGCTGCTCGCATCTCTTTGCGGCTATGGCCTCGCGAAATTCAAGTTCCGCGGCAGGAATCTTGTCTTCATGTCGATAATGGCAACGATGATGATCCCGTTCGAGGCCATCATGATACCGCTTTATATGGTAGTCTCCGGGATGAAGCTCATGAATACATACAGAGGCCTCATATTCCCGTTCATGGTCTCTGCGTTCGGCGTGTTCCAGATGAGGCAGTATCTTCTGACATTCCCATCTGAGTATCTTGACGCGGCACGTGTTGACGGGCTTTCCGAGCCAAAGATCTACAGCCGTATAGTCCTGCCTAACTGCAAGCCTGTAATAGCGACCCTCGGGATCCTCTCGTTCCGCAACCAGTGGGACAACCTTCTCTGGCCTCTGCTTGTCGCGCAGCGCGAGGCGATGAAGACGCTTCCGCAGTACATCACGCAGTTCAGCGAGGAGAAGATGACAGATGAGGGAGCTATGATGGCATGTGCATTCCTTGCATCGATTCCTATGATCGTGCTGTTCTTCTCCCTCAGCCGGTACTTCCTCGGCGGTGCTGCTGTTTATGAGTCACGCAAGGGCTGATTCATGATATAATAGCGGCGTGAAGCGTATAATTGCTTTCTCTTTGCTGCTTATCTCTGTTTTTTCCCTCCTCATCAGCTGCTCAAAGCAGGATGAGGAGGTTGTCATTGAGTACTGGACCCATGCTGATGACAAAAGGGAAGAGCTTGAGACGCGGCTGATCGCGCAGTTCGAGCAGGAGTATCCATACATAACGGTTGAGCGCAGGGTCTTCTCATCATCAGAGCTTCTGGACATGATCCCGTCATCGCTTGAGGCTGGTGAGGGGCCTGTCCTCTTCAACCTGCCTTCGGAGGAGATCTCCTCCCTGCTGGCAGAAGGCAAGCTTGCGCCTGTGGACAGCAGCATCCTGGACACATCATTGTATATCGATGGCGTTTTCGATGCCGTGACGCTTGACGGCGAGATCTTCGGAATGCCGAGGGAGTATACCAACTGGTGCCTGTATGTCAACAAGGCAGCTCTTGATGAGGCAGGTGCCGGATACCCGAGGACCTGGGAGGATATCGCTGAGATAGCCGAAGAGCTTTCCATCCATGACGGCACCGTCCTTGACAACCGCATCTTTGACTTCAGGTATCCATATTATCTTTCATTCTTCGTGCCTATGGTCGAGCAGCTTGGAGGAAGCCTGATAGGCCCTGACGGCTCATTCATCTATGGCGATGATGCCTGGTGCAAGGCTTTGTCGTTCATGCAGCAGTGGGGGCCTCTGGGAAAGAACCTCGGATCACCCACGCTTGCCAATGTCCGTACCCTCTTCAACAGCGAGGAAAGCATGATGTGCCTTTCTGGACTGTATCAGGAGGAAAGGATAAAGGAACAGAATCCTGAGTTCTATGAGAGCGGCAGGTGGATGGTCCTTCCGTTCCCTGTGTTCGAGGCCAGTGTTGCTGATGTATCCGCTGCATATTACATGCACTACTTCCTTGTGAATGCGAACAAGGCACCAAGAGAGCAGGAGGCTGGATGGCTCCTTGCCTCATATTTCACGGATCATGCGGAAGAATATCTTGATGAAGTCGGCCTTATAATGCCCCTAAGGAGCATAATAGAGGGCGGAAAGGTATCGCAGAAGCCTTTTGGTGACATTTTCGTTGCAGATCTCCGGAAAAGCCATGCCGTATATTCAGGCGAGTATGCTTCAGAGATACAGAATCTGATCGGGGATGCAATATACAGCGTCATGCTTCGCGGAGTTGCTCCTGAGAAGGCTGTCGCGTCGCTCCGTGCGTCAGTCAACTATCTCTTTTCTCGATAGGTCATTGCGGTATTCAGTAGGGGTCTTGCCCATGAAGCGCCGGAATATCTTGGTGAAGTATCCCGGATTCGGGAAGCCTGTGCTTCTTGCTATCTCAGAGATATTCATGCTTGACTGCGACAGAAGCCGTATCGATGCGTTGATCCTCACCGCATTGAGATACTGCAGGAAGTTTATCCCTGTCTCGGTCTTGAACAGGGCCGAAAGATGGCTTTCCGACAGCCTTGTCTCGCGTGCTATGTCAGAGAGCGCTATCTGGTTCATGTAGTTCTTCCCGATATAGTCTATGGCAACCTTGATCCAGTGGCTCTGCACATCTTCCTTCAGGGTGAGATTGCATCCGTCGCTGATTGCATCCACATCCTTCTCATCCTCGAATATGCGGATTGCCAGTGTCTTCAGCGAGGCCTCTAGCTCATCATCGTCGACAGGTTTCTCAAGATAATCGAAGACCCCGAGCCTTATCGCGCGCTTCGTGAACTCGAAATCTGTATAGCCTGAGAGGATTATGCCGTTTGTCACCGCCGCATCCTCTATCATCTGCAGACCGTTCTTTCCCGGCAGCTTTATATCTGTAACCACGATATCAGGGGAGAGCGTTTTTATCATCTTCTCTCCTTCTATGCCGTCTGAGGCGGTTCCGACAACCTCAAGGCCGAGCCCTGCCCAGTCTATTGTCTCCACAAGCTCCTTGAGGACTATTTCCTCATCCTCCACAAGCACAACCCTAAGTGTTCTCATTCCTTTCTCCCCAGCGGTATCGAAATTGCCACTGACGCGCCTTCGCCTGTCTTCGATCTTATCGTGAAGGAGAACCTTTGTCCGTATCTAAGCTCAAGACGCCGGTATACATTGTACAGCCCTGTATGCTGGCTATGCTCAAGATCCGCCATGTCAGGGATCTCCGAGAATCCTACGCCGTTGTCTGATACGGTCATCAGGAGCTTGTCCCCATCCTGCCTTATCCTGATGTCTATCTTCCATGGGCCTATCTTCTCGCCGAGCCCATGGGTGACAGCATTCTCGACGATTGGCTGGAGTATGAGCTTTGGCGTCTCGATATCCATAAGGCTGTCGCTGCAGCTTATTGAATACTGAAGTTTCTCTCCGAATCTCAGCTTCTGTATCAGCAGGTAGCACTCTACGAGATCTATGGACTCCTTTATCGTGGCATTGTCGCTCCTGTTGTCTATGCTTGACCTGAGGAGCTTCCCGAGCCTTATCGTAGTCATGTATATCTCTTTCTCGCCGTGCATCTTCGCGAGTGCCTTTATCGTATTGAGCGTGTTGAAGAGGAAGTGTGGGTTCATCTGGCTCTCAAGCGCCTTGCGTTCAGCTTCAGCGCTCTTCATCTCTTCCTCCCTTGTGCGCTCCAGGAGAAGCTCTATCCTGTGAACCATTATGTTGAATGTAACGGAAAGTTCATCGAACTCACGGATTCCTGTCTTTTCGAGCTTTATGCTGAAATCACCTCTCTGGAAGCGTCTCATCCCCTCAACGATGCGGCTCATCCTTCTTGATATCGAGCGTGAGAATATGAATGAGAGTATGATTGAGATCACTATGCCTATAACGAGGCTTATTGCGATGACAAGCGTCCAGTTCCTGAAGTTCTCGCGCAGAAGAGGGGTAAGCGTGGTTGCTGCGAGCTCAAGGCTTGTTCCCTCGACTGGTGTCCTGTAGATGTCGCTGCTGCCTTGCAGGAACGGGAACTCAGAGAAGTCTCCGTGGCGCTGCGGGTGGACGAGTGATATTGCCGAGAAGGTCTCTTTGTCGATCAGGACTATATCCGTGAATAGATTGCTGTCGTTTATCTCAGGCGTTATATGATCGCTCATGACATCTATGATCACGTAGCCAGTGTGTGTTCCATCAGATGAGAATGTGCGCCGGAGTATCGAGAAAAGCACCTGGCGGCCTGCGTCGAAGCGATGGTCCTCAATAGAGATTATGCTTGCCCTCTCCCTTTCGCTCTTCCTCATCGCTATCGTTATGATGTTCGAGCTGTCCCAGTCATTGGTATGTGTCCTCAGGTCATAGGCCTCAGGGAAGTTGTGCGTGGATATCCTGACATCGCCTGTGATCGATACGATTGAGGCCGATGCCTTGTATGTGTCACCTGCCATCGTAACGTACATCACTTCATATATCTCATTGAGCTTTTCAGCTGCGATGTCCGGATCGTTTGCCTCTAGCACCTCTGTTATGATCTCCGAGGAAGAGAGCGTGTATGCCTTGTGCCTGTATTCCTGTATCTCGGAGGCTATCATCTCAGCATCAGCCTCCAGTGCGCTCTCCGCCTGTGCCGTCGTAGCATTCTCTATGCCTCTGTTGTAGTTCATGAGCGTATAGCTCACGAAAAGCAGGAACGGCACGAGCATTACCACCAGGAAATAGATGATCAGCCGTCCTGATAGTGTCGTGAGAGGTCTTTTGCGCATAGCGTTATTCTACCACAGGAATCGGCCGAATGCACTTGCATCGGAGCAGCGCTATGATGGCGGAGGATCATTGCATCCCTGTCCTCTGTGATCTTTCGCGTTCTTTCTTATCTTCTCATGGTAGAAATAGTTCACGATTACAGCAGGCTCGTCGAACCTCCGGTTGATCGTATCATCGTTCCTGATGTAATCAAGGCCTATCTTTCCCGCATATTCCTCCAGCGCTCTGTCAAGACCGGCCCAGTACTCATTGCTGCCGTTTTTGTATATGTCCTCGTACAGCGGCAGGAGCTCAGGATGCCTTCTGCTGATATATCCCATTACATCCGCCTTGAAGCTTCCTCTTAGGTTGAGGTTCTCAAGCCATATTAGGTTTGATATATCCTTGGTCCTCTCTATTATGGCCTCTGCATCTGTTATGCCTGGGAATATAGGGGATATGAAGCAGGTGGTGCGTATGCCGCTTTCATGGAATATCCTCATCGCCTCAAGCCGCCTTTCTATCGGAACGGCCTTGTCCATGTCCTTCCTGAACTCCTCATCCAATGTGTTCACTGACCATGATACACGTGCATCAGGGAATGTCCTTATGATATCGATATCCCTGAGTATCAGATCGGATTTTGTTGCGATGCTCAGCTTTGCCCCGCTTCCTGCAAGCTCTTCCAGAAGAGCTCTCGTCCTTCTGCTTTGTTCCTCTTCTGGATTGTATGGATCTGTAACCGATCCAATGAATATCTCCTTGCCGCAGTACTTCTCCGGATTGGCAATAGGTTTCCAGTGCTTTATGTCGAGGAATGAGCCCCATGGCTCTCTGTGCCCTGTGAATCTCTTCATGAATGACGCATAGCAGTACATGCAGCCGTGCGTGCATCCTGCATATGGATTGGCGGAGTAGTCGCAGACAGGCAGGTTGGATTTTACTATCACGCTCCTGACATCTACATCCCTGATAACAGGTCCCTGCATTGTGGTGCCTCCTTCTCCTGAAATGATGTCTGCCTAGCCTGTGTTATCACATCTTCTTCTGAAAGCGATCCTAAAAGGATAGGAGAGCGTGGATCATGCTTCATGTAGTTCTCCTTCGCTATCCTTGGATTCTTGTTCGCATAGCAGTACCTGCATCCATTCGGGCAGGTGTCATATGCCCCTATATCACGTGATTCGATGCAGTGGCATCCTGAACGCATTCCATTATGCTTGAGCTTCCTGAATCTGATATCATTTGCGTTTCCTAGAATATCCAGCGTCATGCAGCCAGAGCTATGTATGCCATATCGCGAGTAGTCCTTGTCCGTGCCGCATGTCTGTATGTATATCCCATTGTCAGATGCTGTCCTGCCGAGAATCATCGCAAGTTCTTCCATGTCCTCAACTGACAGCGGCATCAGCTCCGGCATATTGTATTCAAGCTTTCTGTAGATCTCCACGAAGCTGAATATACATCTGTCAATGTATGGCGCCACCTTTTCGGATATGTAGCTGAATGTCCTTCTGTGCGTGTCAATGGTGTAGTCAGCTGTGAGCAGCACAGGGTCATATCTCCACGCAATCCTTTTCCTTCCGACTATATGCGACAGCTCTATCAGCGTTCTGATGGACTCGTCAATCGAGGGGACTCCTGGCTCTATGTCCTTTCCGTATGCTGTGATCGTATAGTAGAAATATGTGCTGAAGCGATCTGTGATCTCTGTTATGCGGGGCAGTATCGGGCTGTAATCCTTCGAACAGAACACGACAGCATCAACCTTGTCAGGCGTAAGGTCATATCTTGTCACTTTTGAAGGGAAAAGCGGATTCCTTGCATATACGAAACCTTCCCTGAACCTCTGGAGCAGCCATGGCGTATAATACTGTACCGTATCTGTGCGGCCGCCTGTGTTGATTATCATGAGACCTCCCGGCATAGGATAGCACATTTGCTGGCTTTGATACGTAAATAAGATTGCTGTTTAATAATTCTGATTAAGGAATATTATATATCTTATAATATTGACGATATACAGGTCTGTGATGCAGAATTTGTCTGGAGCATGCGGCTTCAGTTCATGGAATGCTTCTTTAGAAGATTCATATTGAATATGGACTTTCCTTGCTATCAGCATGTTTGTCATTTTCAAGCTTTATCTTCGGCATTCATCACCGTCTGGAAAGGGGAGGGAAATGGAGGAATGACTTCCTGCGGCTCTTACATGATGTGGCGAATGGTTTCGATGCCATCATAGTGTAGGACAAGAACTTTCAGCACATGTCACAGTCATGAACTTCGGGAAGGCTCTATATGAGAACAGCTATGGCATGCTGAGGCTATATGCTGAATGAGAAAGATACAGGTAAAGGACGGCATGTTCTTTCCCTCAAGCAAGCGATGCTCAGATGTGAATCCAGACCTGAAGCTTTAGGACATGGAGGATCTGTAAGGCGCATCACGGCAGGTGTAGGAACGTAGCAAGGAACCTGCTGGATGAACCATGCTGCTGGACCCACGGTGAAAGCATCATTGATGCTGGATCTTGTGCAGGAATAAGTCCACTCTCAGACTCACTGCAATGTGAGGCAGGAGGAGAGCAGATTACTTATCGGAAAGGGACAAGCTTATTTTCATATGGTATTGGGATAGTGC
>CASFMA010000082.1 GCA_949295675.1 uncultured Spirochaetales bacterium
GTGCGGTATGTATATACCCCGTTGGATTCTTCCCAGGTCAAAGTTGTTGCTGATCCCAATATAGCTACAGGAATCTCAGATTCTTCCGATACACTATCGAATCCAATAAGTGCGGGTCCTCCCAGAAGCTTGTACATTGTATAGGCCTCAGCCTCTGTCCAATCCTGTGTTTCATCAGCTTCTGCCGCAAATGCCATTCTTGATGCCGCTTGTGATAGGAATACCGGTACCGGGGCAGAGTCTCCATGTGTTGCTAGTTCATCATTGCATGATGTGAGGATAAAGAATATAAGCAGTATGCCTATTGCCGCACACGATGATTTCCTCATGTGACTGATCTCCTTTATCAAATACTGTTTCTCTTCATCTGTATTTTGTCAATTCATAGCATGCTCCCGTGCATATGACTGAAGAGAGAGGGCTATGCACGCTTCAATTGCATGCCTGTGATATCTAAGTGCTATTGCTCTTCTTATCATTTTATAAGAATGGGCTGCCGGAGCAGCCCATGCCATCAGTTGACTTTCCTTGCATCCTCAAGGACTGTATCTGTCTTTGACTTCTTGACCTTGCAAGGCTTCACATGCCATATGTCTGAGGCATATTCCTTGATTGTCCTGTCAGAGGAGAACTTGCTGGAGGACGCGATGTTGATGACAGCCATCTTGTTCCATTCATCCCTGTTGTTTCGGTATGTCTCCATGGCTTTCTCATGTACATCGTGGTACATCCTGAGATCGGCAAAGAGGTAGTATCTATCATTGCCGTTGCCAAAGAGGGAATCCTTGAGAGGGCTGAAGATGTGCGGTTCGTTGATTGAGAAGAACCCGGAATCAACAAGATCTATCATGCTCTTTATATCGGCATCGGCATTGACCCAGTCAATGGCCTTGTATGTCGAAGCCATTGCGCTGATCTCATCCTCCGTATGCCCGAAGATGAAGATATTCTCCTTGCCGACTTCTTCCGCGATCTCGACGTTCGCCCCGTCAAGAGTTCCTACAGTGAGCGCTCCGTTCACCATGAACTTCATATTGCCTGTTCCGGATGCCTCTGTCCCAGCTGTTGATATCTGCTCTGAGATATTAGCGGCAGGTATGATGGACTCTGCCATTGTCACTCTGTAGTTAGGCATGAAGTGGACGAAGAGCTTCTTGTTGACTCTGCTGTCAGAGGCTATGACCTTGGCAATGTTGTTGATGAACTTGATTATGAGCTTTGCGTTTACATATCCAGGTGCAGCCTTGCCTCCGAACAGGAACGTTGTCGGCTGGAACTCTGCAAGATACTTCTCATCATTCTTCATCCTGTCATAGATCATGAGTATATTAAGCGCGTTGAGAAGCTGCCTCTTATACTCATGGATCCTCTTCACCTGGACATCAATAAGCGTATCTGTATCGAGGATGAAGCCTGAGTCCCTTCTGAGGAATGATGCTGCGTTCTCCTTTGCCTTGTCCTTTACCTTTCCGAACTCAGCAACGAATGACTTGTCCTCTGCGAATGGCCTGAGGTCCGCGATCCTGTCGAAGTCTGTTATCCATTTGTCGCCTATGGCACTGGAGATGAGCGAAGCCAGCGCAGGATTTGCCGCCAGAAGCCATCTTCTCTGTGTTATTCCATTCGTCTTGTTGTTGAACCTGTCAGGGAAGATAGTATTGAACTCCGGGAACATCTCTCTCTTGAGAAGCTCGGAATGAAGCTCTGCCACTCCATTTGTCGAATGGGAACCTATGATTGAAAGATTGGCCATCCTGACCATCTTAGGATTCGATTCCTCTATTATCGAGATCTTCGAGATCTTGTCGTTCTGCATCGGGAAGAACGATACAGCGTAGTCGAGGAAGCGCTGGTTGATCTCGAATATGATCTGCATATGGCGAGGCAGCAGGCTCTGCAGCATCGGAAGCGACCATTTCTCAAGTGCTTCAGGCATGAGCGTGTGGTTCGTGTAGCCCATTGTCTTGACTGTGATGTCCCATGCCTCGTCCCAGCCGAGCCCTTCCTTGTCTATAAGAAGCCTCATAAGCTCCGGGATCGCAAGAGATGGATGTGTATCGTTGAGCTGGATAGCTGCCTCGTTCGGGAAGTCCTTCCATTTCTTCTCAGGATGCCTCTTGAATCTCCTGAGTATATCCTGAAGTGAGCAGGAAACAAAGAAATACTGCTGCTTCAGCCTCAGTTCCTTTCCCATATAGAGCGTATCATTAGGATACAGCACCTGCGAAAGCGTCTCGGCGTTGATCTTGTTCCTTACCGCTTCTGTGTAGTCTCCTGAATTGAATTCCTCGAAGGAGAAGGCATCTGGTGATTCTGCAGCCCAGAGCCTCAGCGTGTTGATTGTCTTTCCGCCATATCCGACGATCGGTGTGTCGTAGGCGATGCCGTTGATGGTCTCTGCCGGCACCCATCTGAAGATATCCCTTCCGCCCTCATGGACTTCTATGACTTCTCCTCCGAAGCCTATCGGGTAAACAAGGTCCGAACGCTTGATTTCCCATGGATTGCCATCCTTGAGCCAGTTGTCAGGAGTCTCGACCTGCCAGCCATTCTTTATCTGCTGGCGGAATATCCCGTAATTATACCTTATCCCATAGCCATATGCAGGGATCTCAAGTGTCGCAAGTGAATCAAGGAAACATGCGGCAAGCCGGCCAAGTCCACCGTTGCCAAGCCCTGCATCAGGCTCTACTTCCGCAAGCTCCTCAAAGGAATATCCAAGGGAGGAGAGTGCTGCCCTTACATTCTTCTCAAGGCCCATATTGATGACATTGTTCGTCATTGCCCTTCCCATCAGGAATTCAAGTGAAAGGTAGTAAACCCTCTTTGAATGGTTTGCCCTCTGTGTCTTTCTCGAAAGATCCCACTGATGTATTATCCTGTCACGCAGTGCGAGTGCCAGTGCCTGATATCTTCCTTCAGCTGTCGCATGATATACATCCGCATCAAGTGCGTATTTGAGCTGTTCCGCGAAGTCCTGAGCGATTTCCTTCGCAGAGCTGCCAAAGCGTGTATTTTCCTTATTTTCCGCCATTGCCTATTCTCTCCTTAATCGGAAGTCAACGCTTTATATTAAATAAACTCTGTGAAGATAATCAATAACAGCGAGAGTATTATGGTTTTCAGGAATTAGGCGCATATATGTTGCAATTGGAATGGAGAAATCCTGGCATATCTGATAAAACGTAGCCATGGCAGATATCCTTATCAGGGCATGTTTCTTTTTGCTGATGGTGGTTCTTGGGTATGCGGCGAAGAAGGCTGGCATCCTCTCGAAGGAGGATGGAGTGGCATTGTCCAGGATTGTGCTGAATATAACGCTTCCGGCCGCCATACTTGTCAGTTTCCGTACATTTGTATTCGACTGGCGCTATATGATGATTCCTCTGATCTCCTTTGCTGCAAACTGGCTTATGCTGCTTGCCGGCTGGTACATCACCAGGGCAAAGGACTCGGATGCACGGGCTTTCTATATGCTGGAGCTCCCCGCGTATAACATAGGAAATTTCACCCTCCCGTTCATTTCAGGGTTCCTTGGATCTGCAGGAGTCGTGTCTGCCTGCCTCTTCGATATGGGAAACGCCCCTATGTGCCTTGGCCTCAACTTCACTGTGACGGCCATGATGATAGGGCAGGCTCAGGGGCATAGCACTGTCCGTGCAGTCCTCTCTGTCTTCAAGAGGCCATCGTTCACTATCTATGTCGTGATGCTGGTCCTCTCTGCATTGTCGCTGCAGCTTCCAGATGCTGTATTTGATTTTGCTGGGATGATAAGCCCTGCAAACGGGCCGATGGCGATGGTCATGATAGGGCTTATGCTTGAGGTGAGCTTCGATAGATCAAAGCTACGGGCTGCTCTCGGAGTGAATGCGATGAGGCTGGTGCTGGCTGCTGCGATAGCGTTCTTTTTCTTCTTGTACGCACCATTTCCGTATGAGGTCAGGAAAGCTGTCGCCATAACAGCGTTCGCCCCGATATCATCAGCGTCTCCTGCATTTGTCGCGGCTTTGAAAGGTGATGTTGAGCAGGTTGGCTTTGCCTCGACTGTCTCAATAATCATATCGCTGATCCTGATGCCGGTTCTTGTTGTCTTTCTGTGATAATATAGAGCAGAATCGGAACATGGAGCGAATATGATGGAAGATTATAGGATGTGGGCATTGCAGATGCTTGATAATGTGAAGGGCAAGATGGCGAAAGTCGTGGAGCGTAATGCCCATAAGATCCCATACATTACAGAGAATGGCCGCTACAACGATATGAGCGACAACATAGGATGGTGGACAAATGGATTCTGGGGAGGGCTTCTCTGGGAGCAGTGGATCCTTACAGGCGATGATTCCTGCAAGGATCTTGCCGTGGAGCTTGAGGAGAAGCAGGACAAGGATCTGATGAACTCTGACAAGCTTGACCATGACAATGGCTTCAAGTGGCTTCTCACAGCTGTATATGACTATAAGAGGACAGGAAGCCTGGAATCACGCAACAGGGCTCTCCTTGCTGCGAACAATATGGCTGGACGCTTCAATATCTCAGGCAATTTCATCAGAGCGTGGAATGACTGGGGCGAAGATGACCACAGAGGCTGGGCGATTATAGACTGCATGATGAACCTGCCGCTGCTTTACTGGGCATCGGAAGAGACGAAGGATCCGAGATTCAGGAAGATCGCCATGGCGCATGCTGATCGCGTGATCGATGCTTTCGTACGAGCTGATGGCTCTGTATGCCATATCGTCGAGTTCGATCCAGAGACAGGCGAGCGCGTAAGGTCCCATGGAGGCCAGGGATATGGACATGGTTCATCCTGGACACGCGGCCAGGGGTGGGGCATATATGGCTTCATGCTGAGCTATATCCACACAGGCGAGAAGCGTTATCTTGATACGGCTATCAGGATTGCGAATTACTTCATAGTGAATACTCCATCTTCAGGCCTTATCCCTGTTGATTTCCGCCAGCCTGCAGAGCCTTGGTGGGAAGACTCGACAGCTGCCGTGATTGCGGCCTGTGGCATGATTGAGATATCGAAGGCTTTGTCAGGCAATGACAGCAAGGTGTATCTCGATGCGGCATTGCGCATGTTGGAAGCACTCGTGGAGAATCGCGTGAGCTGGGATGCGGATATTGACCACATAGTCGACAAAGGGACTGTGGCTTATCATTGCGATGAGCATGAGACAGGCATACTTTATGGTGATCTCTACTTCATCGAAGCTCTGATGAAGCTTGCAGGCATCGACTACATGCCCTGGTGAATTAACGGCGGCATAACACGCAGCAAACGACGTGGAAACAATTGCCATCTATCTTTGATATGGGAGTGAATATGAAGAAATTATTGTTGTTTGTACTGTCTGCTGCGGCTTTTGCCGCCACGCTTTCCGCATCCGGTCCGATCAATGCTCTGGACTACATCGCAGAGAATGGCGACAGGGCTTTCGTGACTGGGAAGACCGATTATACAGTAAAGGGGATGATGGTAGCTGAGTCTGCGGATATCTATAACGAGCTTGAGCTTGTGTCGTATCATGCAGAGGATGACGGAGAGTCTGTCGTGCTTGAGGGCACAGTCGGTGAGCAGTGGGTCACCAAGCTGCCGAAGGTCCTTTCCACTTATACCCATCTAGATG
>CASFMA010000083.1 GCA_949295675.1 uncultured Spirochaetales bacterium
TCTGCAGGGGGTAATATGAAGGAGGCATCACTATCCAGAAGGACGCAGGAGATAGGAAAAGCCCGGCGAACCGGGCTTTTTCCTCATTGATGCCAAGAGCTCTTAGAGAACCCTGAAGGCGTCGCGGCCTGCGTACTTCGCAGTCTCTCCGAGGTAATCCTCGATCCTGAGAAGCTGGTTGTACTTCGCAAGCCTATCAGAGCGGCTCATCGAGCCAGTCTTGATCTCACCTGTCTGGAGAGCGACTACGAGATCAGCGATGAAGCTGTCCTCAGTCTCGCCTGAGCGGTGGGAAACGATAGCTGTGTAGCCATTCCTCTGAGCCATGTCGATAGCCTCGAATGTCTCAGTGAGGGTACCGATCTGGTTGACCTTGATGAGGATGGAGTTGGCAACACCCTTCTCAAGACCCATCTTGAGGCGCTCGGTGTTGGTGACGAAGAGGTCATCGCCAACGAGCTGGACCCTGTCTCCGATCCTCTCCGTGAGCATCTTCCAGCCTTCCCAGTCATCCTCAGCCATTCCATCCTCGATGGAGATGATAGGATACTTGTTGACCCAGCTCTCCCAGAGCTCGACCATCTGTGCAGATGAAAGCTGCTCGCCGGTTGTCCACTTGAGAGTATACTTGCCTGTCTTCTCGTCATAAAGCTCAGATGTTGCAGGATCAAGAGCGATCATGAAGTCGCCATCGCGGCCTGCTGTATAGCCAGCCTTCTGGATAGCTTCCATGATTACATCGAGAGCCTCTTCGTTGGACTGGAGATCAGGAGCGAAGCCACCCTCATCACCAACACCTGTGTTATAGCCCTTTGCCTTGAGAACAGACTTGAGAGCATGGAAGACCTCTGCGATCATCCTTACAGCCTCTCTCTCAGAGGATGCGCCGATAGGCATGACCATGAACTCCTGGAAGTCTACTTTGTTATCAGAATGCGCACCGCCATTGAGGATGTTTGCCATCGGCACTGGAAGCACGTTTGCATGATATGCGCCAAGATACTTGAAAAGAGGAAGGCCAAGGAAATCAGCAGCAGCGCGGGCTACAGCCATTGATACGCCAAGGATTGCATTTGCGCCAAGGCGAGCCTTGTTCGGTGTTCCATCAAGCTCGATCATTGCACGGTCAATAGCAATCTGGTCAAGAGCATCCATGCCTTCGATTGCCGGAGCGATGATGTCATTGACGTTTGCGACAGCCTTGAGAACGCCCTTGCCGCCAAAACGCTTTGAATCTCCATCGCGAAGCTCTACAGCCTCGTGCACGCCTGTTGAAGCTCCAGAAGGAACAGCAGCGCGGCCCATTGATCCATCTTCAAGGATTACGTCGACCTCAACGGTAGGATTACCGCGGGAATCAAGGATTTCTCTAGCTTCGATAAATTCGATAATGCTCATCAGATATCTCCTATTTCTTCATTCAGATTAAAGCTATGATAAATATCAGCTGTTTCGCCCTAAAAGTCAAGGAAAGCTACGATTCTGGGAATATCCAGCATGAAAATATCCCATAAAAGACAAAGACAGCAGACAACGCCCAGGAAAAGCGGGACTGCGGCACATTATGGAAAAGCATCAATACAAGTGCTATCCTCTCGGCTATGGAAGAAAGAGTGCTTCTCATAGCTATAAGGGAAAGCGGTGAGAATGAGAGGAAGTCATTCCTGAAAGAAGCTGAGATACGCAGCCTGATATCCACATTAGGCCTCAATATAGTATATACAGCACACATCACGCTGAAGGATATACGCAGCTCCACGCTCATAGGGAAAGGACAGGTCGAGGCGATTGCAGAGGCAGTAAGGGCATTCGAGCCAGATGAAGCTATCATAGATACCTCAATAACACCGAGGCAGGAGAAGAACCTTGAGGATGCGCTCGGCATCCCAGTATCCGACAGGGAAGCTGTCATCCTTTCCATATTCTTCCAGAATGCAAGATCACGGGAAGCGAGGCTCCAGATAGAGAAAGCAGAAGCAGAGTATCTTCGCCCGCGCCTTGCAGACAGAGAGGCGAAGCTCTCACAGCAGAGAGGCGGAGTAAGAGGCGCAAAGGGAGAGGGAGAACGCAGGATAGAGCTTGAGCGGAGGATGATAGACACAAGGATCCATCAGCTTGAGCGGGCGATAAAGGCAAGTGAGGATGTCAGGAAGACCCAGAGAAGCTCAAGGGAACGCTCCGGACTGTTCACATTTGCCCTCGTCGGCTATACCAATGCGGGAAAATCAACCATACTCAACGCTCTTACAGGAGCGGAAACAATTGCCGAGGACAAGCTTTTCGCGACGCTTGATACGACAACGCGCAGCATGAAGCTGCCGTCCGGGCAGAAGGTATTGCTATCAGATACGGTCGGCTTCATCTCAGAGCTCCCTGCAGGACTTGTCAAGGCGTTCTCCTCAACGCTGGAGGAGGCATTGTCGGCAGAAGCCCTCATCATCGTAGCGGACGCATCGCATCCAGACGCCGTAGGATGCCTCAGGGAGACAGAGAAAACACTTGAAGAGCTTGGTGCTGGAGATAAAGCCAGGATCCTCGTGATAAACAAGACAGACAATATCTATGACGATATCTCATATGCAGCGCTGAAAGCATCGCCATACATCATCGTCGAAACCTGCATGAAGGAAGGAAAAGGCATCCAGAATCTGAAAGAAGCCATGGAAACGGTAACAGATGAAGCATTTCAGGACATCATCATATCATCACCATGCTCAACTTCCCTGATAAGCCAGCTCTATCATGACGGGACAGTCAATGGCATTGAATACGGTGATGGCGAGGTTACGATAAAAGCAAGGCTCAGAAAGGAACTCATAAGAAAGTATATGAATTCCTCTCAGGAAGGTACATAGAGATTTCAATACTGACTTTTTCATTCAATGAATTCTATGCAGCAAATGGAGGATTGAATGCAGAATCTGCACCGATGGAATACATTCAGTATGGCGATATGCTTTCCTATCCACAATGTCACACTCGATGGCTTGACTGCTGGGAATTACAATGGAATGAAAAAAAGCTGCCCCGGTCAGAGGACAGCTTGTCAGAAGATGTATCAGATATCAGAAAACGTACATCACGCCAAGAGCGCCAGCACCGCTGAATCCGAGCTTGAAATCAGGCACGATATCCATGCCGACACCAAGGCCCAGGCGGAGATAGAAGAGAACAGGCACATTCGGTATCTGATACTCAATGCCAGCATGGGCAAGGACATCAAGGCTGAATGCGAACGGATCGCCGAATCTGAAGCCCATCGGTACCCAGAGACCGACAGTGACAGGCATGTGATGGCCGCCGCCGAAATCAGCATCATATACCTCGTATGCAATACCGACATCACCACCGAGGCTGAACCTGAATGGGTCGAACTGCATATCAAGGAAATTCAGACCGATATTTGCGAATATATCGAAGTCACCCATTCCGAACTTAAGGCCGACACCGGTGTTTGTACCGAGGTTAAGTCCGATTCCGAAAGCTCCATCCTCAGAAGATCCCCTTGACTGTGCAGCAGCTGCAGGCGCTATAGCAAGCACTGCTACGACGAGAAGGATCAGAACTTTTTTCTTCATTAATTTCCCTCCAAACCTCCAAAAAGGAGAATATCTACATACTGACTCTATCCAACATTCACCGAGTTAGCAAGCAGATGAGGCAAAAATACACAATTAATATAACTGGACAGCCCTTAGCCTTTTCTATCAAACTTGTTGGCATGGGAAAGAACGATTCACCCCTGACAGCCAGGGGAATGGCCCTTGGATTGGCAGGGCTTATAGTAATAACGGCATCAAGCATGTACGTGGCGCTGAGGATGGGAGCCCTCCCATGGCCAACTGTCTTCGTGACAGTGCTGTCGATGGCCGTTCTGGGCAAGGCAAAGGGATCCACGCTTAAGGAGATAAACTGCACACACACGCTCATGAGCGCAGGCGCGATGGTATCCGGCGGCCTGGCATTCACGCTTCCAGGGCTCTGGATGCTGGACAGCTCTGCAGATATCCCGCTTCTCTCAATAATGGCCATAGCGATCGCAGGAGCTGTTCTTGGTACGCTCTTCACGATCATATTCCGCAGGACATTCATAGAGAAAGAGAGGCTGCCATACCCTAATGGAATGGCGGCATACAACACATTGATCGCAGGAAAGAAAGGAAAAGGAGCGCCGATACTCTTCTCATCGCTGGGAGCCTCCGCCCTATTCACGTTCATAAGGGACGGACTTGGGAAGATACCGGCCGTCCTCACGCTCTTCAGAGGCAGCGCGATGTTCCCGTCGCTGTCGCTTTGGGTATCGCCTATGGCGCTCGGCATCGGAGCGATAATAGGCCCGGTGCTATCACTCACCTGGTTCCTTGGATGTGTCATAGGCTACTTCGTGCTGACACCAATAGGGCTCGCGACAGGTCTTTTTGAATCAATGGCTGAAGCTGATGCAGTGAGAAGCAACCTTGGCATCGGCCTGATGATAGGAACAGGGCTCGGAGTCGCCATAAAAGCTGTGATAACCCTCATCAGAAACAGGAAGAGGAGAGCAAGCCCATCGATGCCTAAAAAGACAATCATGATGATCGCCGTACTCTCAGCACTCACGATACTGCTTCTCATGGCATTCACCGAGATAACCGCGCTTGAGTGCATCCTGCTTATCGTCGGAGTATATCTCGCAACATATCTTTCAGGGATGCTTACAGGGCAGACAGGTGTCAACCCGATGGAGATATTCGCAATCCTGGTCCTCCTTGGGATATCAGCAGTGCTGTCCCCTACCCTTGCCGCAGCATTCTCGATCGCAGGCGTAGTTGCAGTGGCGTGCGGCCTGACGGGAGATGTCATGAACGATCTCAAAAGCGGCTCGCTCGTTGGAACAGAACCCCGCTATCAGATAATAGCGGAGGGCATCGGCGGAATCGTCGGCGCTGTGATAGCAGCTCTCTCGCTTATCGTGCTGAAGGAAGGGATGGGAGGATTCGGAAGTCCGGAGCTTCCTGCTCCGCAGGCTGCAGCTATAGCGGCGATGGCGACAGGACTGGACAGCCCAGCCGCATTCTTCATCGGCGCAGGCATAGGGATAATACTTTTCCTTCTCCGCGTACCATCTGCGACAATAGGGCTAGGCGTCTACCTTCCTACATACATATCTTCCGCAATGGCCCTCGGCGCTGTTATAATGGCTGGAGTAAAGAAAGCCATGAAAGATAAGGGGAAGGCAGATGAGACTGCATCGCTTGTATCTTCTGGACTGTTAGGAGGAGAGGGAATCACTGGCGTCATCATAGCCATATTCTCTATGTTCTGATGGAAAGCCTATACGCATTGAGCAACGAAGATCTTATGGATAAGCTTGGACTGGAAAAACCATTCCAGGCCAGGATTGTGAAGCAGTTCCTGCTGAAGGGGGCATCGTCATTTTCCGAGATGACATCACTGCCGAAAGCAGAGAGGGAGCGGCTTGACAGCAAGTTCCATTCAACATTCTCATCACATGTGACAGCAAAATCAGAGGCACCATCTGCCGTGAAGCTTGCCATAAAGCTCCACGATGGCGCCGTGATCGAGTGCGTACGTCTCTCTGACGGGAAGGACAGGCACACCGCATGCCTGTCAAGCCAGGTGGGATGTGCCATGGGCTGCGCTTTCTGCAAGACAGGGACAATGGGGCTTGTGAGGAACCTCTCTGCCGGTGAGATCGTCGAGCAGTTCATACATCTGCAGGCGCTTGGGAGCAGGATAAGCCACATAGTGTTCATGGGCATGGGAGAAGCGCTCTCGAACTTCACGCCGGTGATGGATGCGATAGAGGAGCTGCACAGGGAAGATGGGCTCAATATATCGTACAGGAAGATGACCATCTCCACATGCGGCTTCGTCCCCGGAATCAGGAAGCTGTCTGAACTCAGCATACCTGTACGCCTTGCCGTCTCGCTTGTCGATGCAGAGGATGATGTACGGTCAAAGCTCATGAGGATAAACAGGGCATATCCTCTTAGCGTACTGAAAGCAGAGCTCCAGAGATTCCAGCATAGAAGCGACAAGCGCCTTACGCTTGAATATTGCCTTCTCTCAGGGATAAACACAACAAAGGAAAGCGCAGAGGCCTTGTCTGCATTCACACGAGGGCTTGATGCAGTCGTAAACCTGATACCGTGGAACCCGGTGGAAGGGCTGGACTTCAAGACGCCTTCAAGGAGGGAGACAGACAGCTTCTGCAAGGAACTGAGAAGACTAGGCGTGAACTACACGCTTCGCATGGAGAAAGGCAGTTCGATCGGAGGTGCCTGCGGGCAGCTTGCAAGCGAAAGCAGGAAAGCTAAAGACTGACGAGTGTCCTGGCGGAAAGCAGGGCCGCATCTTCCTCTGAATGGCTTATCGCGACAATAGTCCGGCCAGATGCCACCTGGAGAATCACAGAGGCGACGCGGCTTTTTGTATC
>CASFMA010000084.1 GCA_949295675.1 uncultured Spirochaetales bacterium
TTGTCTGTACAACAGTACCGGTTACGATCTGACCGACTTCCAATTCGGGAATTGACATAAGATGCTGCTGCAGATAGGACTGCTTCTCAGTCATCTGATTTTCATTTTCCACTTCTTTACTCCTACCAACTGATATACTTATGCGGAGGTACACCGCAAAGCATTTAACACTTTCTCACAAACTTGGTTCAGCGTCAATAGAGATGTATCTATTACAATAGCTCCATCTGCTATTTTAAGAGCCCCGACAGCCTTTTCCCTGTCCATTCTGTCCCTTTCGATGATTCCCTGCAGGACTGTCTCGTAATCAAGCCCTGGCTGTTCGGCAAGACGGCGGCGTGCCCTTATCTCAGGGGATGCGTCAAAATAGAAGCGGTAATCTGCATCAGGGAAGACCACTGTTGTCGTATCGCGGCCCTCTGTCACTATATCAAGGCCTTCCGCGATCTTCCTGACAGAGCTGTTTACCATATCCCTTATCCTCGGATCAGATGATACCGGGGAGGCATATTTGTCAACAAGCGGCGAATGAAGCCTCCCTTCCTCGCTCCTGCCGTCGATGCAGACGTTCCCGTCCTTGACGCTCAGCGTTATCGATCTGGCATTCTCCAGGACCTTTTCCCTGTCAAGCGGATCGATTCCCCTGTCCAGTGCCGATAGCGTGTATGCTCTGTAGAAAGAGCCTGTGTTCAGGAAATAGAAGCCAAGCTTCTCTGCAATCATCCTCGCTACAGTGCTTTTACCTGATCCTGCTGGTCCATCAATCGCGATTACCATCATCTACCGCCTTGACAGTGTGCCTTCTGGCTTTCCTCTCCTTCTCAGGATTCCCCGAAAGAAGCCCTTTCACCTCTTCTCTTGTAAGATCCCTCCATTCTCCTGGGCGGAGGTCATCAAGCTCTACGCACCCGATCCTGATGCGCGTAAGGGCCTTCACGTCATAGCCGAGGAATGAGAATATCTTCCTTATCTCCCTGTTCTTGCCCTCGATAAGCGTTATGCGTATGAATTCCTTCGTACGTGGCATGAGATCATAGCGCTTGATACGGTATGGCTTCGGGATGTCGATGTAGATGCCCTTCAGCGCGCGGTTGAGATCATCTATGACGACAGGTCTGTCAAGCTTGACTATATACTCCTTCTCTACCTCATAGCGTGGGTGCATCATCTTGTTCGCGAAGTCGCCGTCATTGGTGAATATGATAAGGCCGTTTGAATCCTTGTCGAGCCTTCCGACATTGAAGAGAAGGCCATTGTCCCTTATGTCGATGAGGTCGCGTGCGTATTTCGTCTCGTTCGGGTCGTAGTTCGTGCATACATAGCCACGAGGCTTGTTGAGCGCTATGTAATGAAGCTCGTCCGCCGGCTCGATAGTCTCCGTGTCAACCTGCACGACATCGTCCTTCTCTACCTTCACGCCCATCTCGCGTATTATCTTGTTGTTGACCATGACACGGCCCTGCCTTATAAGCTCCTCGCATGCCCTTCTCGATCCTACGCCGCACTTTGCCATATATGCCTGCAGCCTTATCGGGTATATGTCTGTATTAGCCTTGATCTTCTGCGCCATCCTCTTCTTTCTCCTTGTCTTCCTCGTCTGTCATCTTCTCTTCAAATCTCATCCTGTCAATCTCAGAGAGCTTCGGCAGGTCCTGTATGCTCTTGAGGTTGAATTCGTGAAGGAACTTCTTCGTCGTGTGGTAAAGCCATGGATGTCCGGGAGCGTTCTTCCTGCCCTTCACCATGATATATTCCCTGTCTCGCAGCATCTTCACGATAGTGTCAGATCCGACACCTCTTATCTTCTCTATCTCACCTCTTGTGATCGGCTGTCCATAGGCTATTATCGCAAGTATCTCCATCGCAGCCCTTGAAAGCCTCCTGTCGACCTTCCTTCCGTAGCTTGCCTTCAGCCTCGGGTAGAGATCAACAGCCGGAGTGAATGAATACAGCTCATCGTCATCGACTGTCAATAGCAGGCCGCTCTGCCTGTTCTCATACTCGTCCCCCAGTTCCGCCAGGGCATCTTCCGCGATATCAGGCTTGAGGCCTGTAAGATCACATAGCCTGTCGAGGGATGTCGGCTGGTTCTCGATGAAAAGTATCGCTTCCATCAGCCTTGCCTCGTCACTGAGCATCATCGTCCTCCTTGCCTGTCTCTGCCTCGTCATCATCGACTAGGTCTATCTCTTCCTCATCCCCGATGAATTCCACCTGGGCCTCCTTCTCGGCCTCAGCTTCTTCCTCCTCAGCCTTGAGCAGCGCTTCCTCCGCTTCCTTGGTGAGGATCGAATATGATGTAGGCCTGCCCTTCGATGGCTTTATAAGCTCCTCGAACTCCTCATCGTCAATCTCTTCCTTGTCAGGTCCCCAGTCCTGAGGCCTCTCCTGGATGTATATGGTACCATATTCCACTGTCTGGGATATCAGAATCTGCCTGTCTTTTGTCATCTCGAGGATCGCGAAGAACGAGCAGATTATGTGCATTTTGCTTTCAGGATGGACTATGACCTCTTCGATCGTTATGACTTCCTTATCCTGCAGAAGCTCGACGATAAGGCTTTTCTTCTCATTTATGGATACTTCCTCGAATACGTTGAAGATCTTGCCGACGTTTCCTGTCTCCTCGATCATCTCCAGGAACGCATTGAGAAGATCCGTGGCATCGACATCACCGAATATATCAGCATCGTCATATGGGACCGTGAAGAAGTTCTCATTGCGGTTTATGTACAGCCTGTCAGCGGAGCCACCATTGATGAGGAGATCTGTATATCTCCTGTACATCTGATACTCGATCAGCCTTTCGACAAGCTCCTGCCTCGGGTCTTCGTATTCCTCATCCATCTCTGTGGTGGCAGGAAGCAGCATGCGGCTCTTTATGTACAGGAGATCTGCAGCCATCTTGTAGAACTCCGCGATCTCCGCGAGCTCTGCCTCGTGCTGCTCTATGTATGATAGGAACTGCTCCGTTATGAGCGATACATCAAGGTTGTATATGTTTATCTTGTTCTCCTGGATGAGGAAGAGAAGGAGATCCAGCGGCCCATCGAACACAGGCGTATGGAACTCATATCTCTCCTTCTTCTCCAGGAGTCTATCCGCAGCTTCGCTCATATGTGGCGATTATAGCCGAGGACGTGTCATTGCTCAACATCAGAGGTTTCTTCATCTTTCTTCTGGAACATGATCTCCCTGAGCTTCTTCTCAAGCTCATCGGCGAACTCCTTGTTGCCCTCAAGGTACTCTATGGTCTTGTCCCTTCCCTGTCCGATCTTCTCGCCGTTGTAACTGTACCAGGCGCCGGCCTTCTCTATGAGCTCATACTTCAGGGCAGCATCCAGAAGAGAGCCTACACGGGAGATGCCCGAGCCGAACATAAGGTCAAGCTCGCACTTGCGGAAAGGAGGAGCAACCTTGTTCTTGACGATCTTGACGCGAACATGGTTGCCCTGTATGTCATCTGCGTTCTTCCCGATCGACTCGATCCGGCGCACATCCATCCTGACGGACGCATAGAACTTCAGCGCATTGCCTCCTGTCGTAGTCTCAGGATTGCCGAACATCACGCCTATCTTCATCCTTATCTGGTTGATGAATATGATGGTGGTGTTGCTCTTGGACAGTATGCCTGTGAGCTTTCTAAGCGCCTGGCTCATGAGCCTTGCCTGCAGGCCGACATGGCTGTCTCCCATATCACCTTCGATCTCTGCCTGCGGAGTCAGCGCCGCGACGCTGTCCACGACTATTATGTCCACTGCGCCTGAACGGACAAGGGACTCTGTTATCTCCAGCGCCTGCTCTCCATTGTCAGGCTGTGATATCCACAGCTCATCTATGTTCACGCCGAGATTGCGTGCATATACAGGATCAAGCGCATGCTCTGCATCTATGAATGCCGCGATGCCTCCCATCTTCTGGCTTTCTGCGATAGCCTGCAGCGCGAGCGTGGTCTTTCCAGACGACTCAGGGCCATAGATCTCTATTATCCTTCCCTTCGGATAGCCGCCTACTCCCAGAGCTTCGTCGAGAAGTATCGATCCCGATGGGATGACATCGACATCAAGTGTCTCCTTGTTGTCCCCAAGCTTCATCAGCGAGCCTTTTCCGAACTGCTTGTCTATCTGGAGCCTTGCCGCCTCCAGAGCTTCCAGCTTGCCTTTTGCGTTATCGTTACTGGCTGTCTTTGCCATAATCCCTCCTAAATATATATACGCATCGAGATGCGGAAAAATCCAATGATCAATGGAAGATATGGGAAGAATCGAGGATTATCGTCACAGGACCATCATTCACCTGCTCTATTGCCATATGCTTCCCGAAAGCTCCGCACTGGCAGTCCAGCCCGCTCTCCCTTATCATAGCTATTGCCTTCTCATAAAGCTTTGCTGCATCCTCGCCTTTCATTGCCGAAGAGAAAGATGGACGGTTGCCGCTTTTGCAGTCAGCGAGAAGCGTGAACTGACTGATAAGAAGCACAGAGCCGCCGACATCGGAAAGGGAGAGGTTCATCTTATCATTCCCGTCCCTGAACACACGCAGCCTTGTTATCTTCTGGACCATCTTCCTCAGCACTTCCTCATCATCATCTGCCCCGCAGCCGAGAAAGACGACAAAGCCTTTCCCGATAGATCCTGTCACACGCCCCTCGGCAGAGCAGCTTGCCTTGGAGACACGCTGTACCACAGCGATCATGATAGAGCCTCTTCTGTCATCCTCTGTATGAAGAGGCTCTTGTCGTCCTCCTTGAAGAATGCAGATCCTGTCACTATCACATCAGCCCCTTTCTGGTGGAGTATCCTTATGTTGTCAAGCGAGATCCCTCCGTCCACCTCTATCAGATAACTGTAGCCTGAGTTGTCCCTGAGGGCCTTGAGCTCCTCTATCTTCTTCATCGTCTCAGGGATGAAGCGCTGTCCGCCCCAGCCCGGGTTTACCGTCATCACAAGCACATAGTCCGCGATATCAAGAAGAGGCTCTATGAAAGAGACAGGCGTGCCGGGATTTATGGCGATCCCAGCTTCAGCTCCCCCTTCCCTTACCATCGTCATGGCGCGCCAGGCATGCCTGGTGCTTTCGGCATGTATCGTTATGATCCCGGATCCAGCATCCAGGAAAGACTGTATGCGGTTCTCCGGCCTGTCGATCATGAGATGGACATCGAAGACAAGGTCTGTGTGAGGCCGTATATCCTTGATGAACTTCGCCCCGAAGGTTATCTCAGGCACGAAGCATCCGTCCATCACATCAAGATGCACGTAGTCCGATCCGGATATCATGATATCATCAAGGGCTTTCATCGGAGATGAGAAGTCAGCTCCCAATATCGATGGCGAGAAAATCAGGTTCCTGTCGAGCATGCTTGGAGTATAGCATAAAATGATGCCTTGCCATAGCCTGCATATCACAGCCAGCTGCCTTGGATGAGAAAATTGACAGTCAG
>CASFMA010000085.1 GCA_949295675.1 uncultured Spirochaetales bacterium
GCGGCTCTGTGAGGAGAGCATAAAGGATAAGATGAAAGCGCAGAGTCGCAGAACACGGAATCAGATGCGAAGCTGTCCATTGCAGGCGTTGCCACGTGGTCCTCTCCTGCACATCCCATCGCATGGTATCTCCACTGGTCCGCGAATATATATATAAGATTCTTCCTTGTCTTCATTATGCCATCCTCATAGAGGGGTGCCTCTCAGCACCCCTTTGCCTGTCAGTTCGACAGTCCGCTTTCGATGTAATAGTCGTAAGCTCTCTGGTTGATCTCGATAGCCTCATCGATTCCTCTCGTATGAAGCTCCTTGATGAATGAATCATAGTCGCTGTCGAAATCGCTTGTGCCGAGGATCCAGCCCTGGAGCTTCTCCTCAACATATGGCTGGATCTGCCCCATGATCCTCTCGTATCTTGTCTCATCCTCTGGGAAGTACTTCATGTCGAGCTCACCATCTGCATATGGAGGCTGTGTCCTGTCGTACCATTCCGGATGTGACTCATAGAGTTCGATCACTGCCTTTCCTTCGTCATTTGTTGATACGATCTCGTACTCTCCTGTCTGGTTCATGCCTACGCGGTAGAGCGCTCCGATCGACCTGAGGTATCCGACAGGTGTCTGCTCGCTCTTGAGCACTGTGTCATAGAACTGCTTGCTGCCATTCTCATCGACAAAGTAGCTTTCGCCCTCGATTCCCCAGTTCAGCAGATCAGATCCGGTCTCAGTGAAGAGGAAATCCATGAACTTCATCACAGTCACAGGATCCTTGCACTGTGTCGAGATGCCCCAGCCGACTCCTGGATATCTCATCGTCCTTTCCTTCACGACGCCATTCTGGTCCGCAGGAGGAGCGATTCCGATCATCTTGAATCCAGGTATAGAGGATGTGAGCTTGGTGTTGTAGTCAACTGCGCTGATCCAGTCATGGGTCATGCCGCCGACATTCGATGCAAGAAGCGTATCCCTTCCCTTAGGTCCGCGTGTGAAGATCTCTGGATCGATAAGCCCTTCCTGATACCATTTCACGAGGTTGCGGACGCCTGTCTTGAAGTTCTCCTCAAGCGGCTCATATGTGACCTTTCCGTCACGTACATAGAACTCGATCGATGTATCCCAGAGGTACAGGTACTCATCAGGCATCTTCCATCCAGCCCTGTCGAAGAGAGGGATCTCGTCCTTCAGGCCATTGCCGTTCGGATCCTCGTTCCTGAATGCCGTAAGCACTTCATAAAGCTCATCGACTGTCGTAGGAACCTCAAGCCCGAGCTTGTCGAGCCAGTCCTTCCTGATGAACCAGAACTCTGCGAAGCTCAATGTCTGGTTCTTCGGGATGAAGTAGATGTTTCCGTCTGTTGATGTGGCGTACTGCTTGAAGGCAGGATCCTCTTCCATCAGGGCCTTGATATGAGGTGCGTACTCATCGATCAGGTCATTGAGAGGAAGAAGGCCGCCGTCACGTCCAAGCTTCTCCAGGTCGGAAGCGTTGACGTATCCGATGACATCTGCCAGGTTGCCTGAGCTGAGCATTAGGTTGAACGCCTCGTCCTCGTTTGAGTTCGACTGGGAGATGACGCTCTCGAATCTTATGTTCGTCAGCTCCTCAAGCTTCTGCCATACCTTCCATGATGGATCGAAAGGCATGTTGTTGAAGTTCAGGAAGATCGAGAATGTCGTCTTGTCATCCGTGATAGGAAGATGGAATGTACCATCCTCGTTGAGAGTAGGTGTTGCAGGTGCTGCTGCGGCAGATCCTTTGCTCTCTTTCGACCCGCCAGCCATCAGAGGCATGGCGAGGCTGAGCAGAACAAGCAATACGATAACTGCTTTCTTTTTCATTTTCACTCCTTTTAACCTTTATTGGCTCCGATTGTGATACCGGATTTGAAATATTTCTGGATGAACGGATATACGATTATCATCGGTATTATGGCGATGATGATCAGTGCGTATATCACAGTCGTCTGCGATGAGAGGGACTCAGCCGTGATGATCGCGCTTTCCATCTCATTCGCTGTCCTGTCGACAAGAAGCTTCTTCAGGAGGACCTGGAGAGGTACCTTGCTGTCAGATGTGAGGAGGTTCATCGGCCAGAAGTAGCCATTCCACCTTGTTACGGCGTAGAACAGGCCTACCGTTGCCAGCGATGGCTTCGAGAGAGGCAGGTAGATCTGCCCGAAGATCCTGAAATCGCTTGCGCCGTCTATGAACGCTGCCTCTTCCAGCGATGCCGGGACCTGCTCGAAGAAGCTCTTGAGGATGATCATGTTGTATGTGTTGATACAGAACCCGAAGAGGATCGCAAGCCTGGAGTCAAGCAGTCCGAAATCCCTGAAGTTCATGTACATTGGGATGATTCCCGCGCTGAACCACATCGTGAATACCGCCACGAGAGTGAAGAACTTGCGGAATATCAGGCGCGGCCTTGAGAGCGCATACGCCATCGTCGTCGAGAACGCCATGTTAACAAGCACTCCGAAGAGCGTATAGAAGATGGAGTTCCCGAAGCTCGTCCACAGATATGGTGTCTGGAATGCTTCCCTGAAGCTCTCGAATGTCGCCATCACAGGGCGGAACATCACAGCTCCGTTCTCAACATAAAGAGGACGGCTTATCGATGCGATGAATACATAGTAGATAGGGTAGAGCGCTATGATTATAAGCAGGACTCCGATTATCGATATGAGTATATCGAAAAGGATCTCGCCCCTGCTTTCTATTCCTACTGATGAACCTCCATGGTTCCTTGACTTTGCCTTATGTGCCATAGTCCCCCTCCTTACCACAGTGCCGTCTCTGTCAGATGCTTCGACACCCTGTTCGCGATAACGACGAGTATCAGAGCGATGACAGCTTCGAAAAGACCGGCTGCCGTAGCTATTCCATAGTCGCCGTTCTGTATTCCCATCCTGAACGAGTATGTGCTTATGACATCCGCAGTCGAATAGGTAGATGGCTGGTACAGCAGGATTATCGATTCATATCCGACCTTCACTATCTTGCCTATGTTCATGATGAACATCGTGACGATCGTAGGGATTATCCCAGGCAGCGTTATGTGCCATATCCTCTGCCATCTTCCGGCTCCGTCCACAAGCGCCGCTTCATAAAGCTGAGGATCGATTCCCATCAGCGCGGCTATATATACAACGGCATTGAATCCAGCTGTCTGCCAGAGCGTCATGAGCGTGTACACCGGACGGAAGTACTGAGGATAGACCATGAAGTATGTAGCCTCGCCGCCCAGGAGCTCTATGAACTTGTTTATGATTCCAGTTGAAGGCGACAGGAAGTTCACTACCATTCCGCATACGACGACTGTCGAGATGAAGTATGGGAGGAACGTTGCCGTCTGCACGAATTTCCTCAGCACATTGCTGCGCATCTCTGTGACTATGATCGCAAGGACTATAGGGGCAGGGAAGCATATCAGCATCTGCCACAGCGCTATCATCAGCGTATTCTTTATCGTTCTTGCGAAATCAGGTCCCATCACGTATGTGCGGAAGTTGTCTAGTCCGATGAATGTGCTTCCTTCGAAGCCCCTGAATATGTTGTAGTCATAGAAAGCCATACGCAAGCCTACCATCGGACGATAGCAGAAGAGTATGTACCATATCAGGCCTGGAAGAAGCAGTATCAGCAGCTGCCAGCTGCCGACGAAACGCTTCTTCAGGATTCGTTTGCTGGGGATTCCCATTTTTCCCTCCTTTTGTTTTATTGTTACATATAAACCAGGTTTCCGGAGAAATATATCATCATTTTTCTGAACATCATCAGAAATCCTGCTTGTCATGGGATATTCTTTTTACAGAAAGAGGGAAAATGGCTTAATATTCTATGGTATATGCGGGAGAACCATCGGAACAGGACCTATCATAGCAAGCTGATAACGATTTTCGCCGTTATCGCCGTATTCATATCAATCACTGTGATAGCCGCCGTGTTCCTGGTCGAGAGCAATCTGCGCGCCTCGGTGATACACACGAAGGAGTCTCTTGAAGAGGTGTCCTCGCATGTCGCGGAGTCATCGATAAGGGAGGCTTCCGGCGCGATTGACGAGCTCTCGGCAAGCGAGGCTGTCACCAGCTGGGTCTCTGCCGGGCTCAACAGCGCTGATTACTATTTCGGAGCCCTTCAGATATACAAGGAGCTCAGGCGCCTCTCTCCTGTCGATGGCATGTACTCATATGAGATCTCCATTACATCCGCGAACCCGGATGCTTTCGTCATAACCCAGGATGGGACACGCTCGAGAAGAAGCTTCCTTGACTCTCTTGATGTGGCAGGGCTTTCCGCAGGCGGCATAGAGCCAGGGACGTACAGGACAGCAGATGGAAGCAGGTTCATAATGGTGCTGAACAGGAGCAGGGGCAACGGCACTGCCGTCATCATAGCTGAGTTCCCCGCAAGCCTGATGCTTGTCCCTGATGAAAGCGGCATAGATGTCGCCGTCATAGATGAGTTCCGCAACTCGATCGTGTCGGAAGATGGGGCCTGGGAGATAAACGATGTCCCTATAGAGAACATACCGGAAGGGCTGTCTGAGCGTGGTGGCTATGCCTACAGGAAGGTATCATTCCCATATTTCCGATGTTCCATCGTCTATTCCCATTATGCGGGGTTCATGGCTCCTGTCATCGTGTTTGCCGTATTCATCCCGTTCGTGATCATAGCCGCGGTTCTGATAGCCTATACATTGCAGAAGAACCTCTATGCGCCCATCAAGAGAGCATATGAGAGCGTGAGGGATGATGAGGATGGCGATGCTGGAAACGAATTCGATGCGATAATCTCCAGATGCCGTGAGGTTGACAGCCTGTCCCGCAGGCTCAATGAGATGATCGAAGAGCTGCATATGGCTACCGACATGCAGAAGTACAGATCATATATCTTCGGGTCTGATTCACACCTCAGGGCCCCTGATGATGAATCTGCAAGCTTCGCTGTCGCCATCATAGTCGATGATGAGGATGTGAGCGAGCTTAGCGTCTCCCATCTTCTGCAGATCTATTCAAGGACATCTGACATAAGGCATCTTCACTTCATATTCATGGATGATGGCACAGGGACAGTCATATACAAGGCTGATGATGAAGATGAGTGCTATTCGTTCCTTTACCGGTGCCTGCGTGAGTATACCGCGATTGACGAGGCTTCCACTATACAGGCATTCATAGCTCCTCCTTCGACAGGATGGAGGTCAATAAGGCCATCATACCAGAAAGCAAAGGAGATCATGGGGTTCCGCTACCTTATGAGGGACAAGGCGATACTCACCAACGGGGACATCTCCTGGCATGGGGATACGATGAGCTACTCTGTCTCTGACGAGCGCAAGCTCATCAACGCGGCCCTTGCAGCCTCCCCCGATACGATCGCTGTATTCGATGACATCGTCCGCGAGAACTCCGAGAAGATCATGCCTGAAAGCGAGAGGAGGAAGCTTGTGGCCGCACTCTCTTCGACAGTCATGAGGATATTCCAGGAGACAAAGGAGGGTGAGTCAGCCTCTTCGCAGCTTGACTCCCTGATGGATGCAGGCGGATCGGAGATGATGCTGGCCCGGCTCCGGGAAGTTCTTGCCGGATATATAGAGCGCAAAAGATCGGAGGATGAGACAAAGTACAGCAGCACAGTCGCCCTGATGAAGGAATATATCCAGAAGCACTACAGCGAACCGATAATGCTCATAGATCTCTCGGAGGAATTCAACCTCTCCCCGAAGTACTGCTCTGAGATATTCAACCGGCTCAGCGGTGATACTTTCAAGAATTACCTCAACAGGTTCAGGATCGATGCGGCCCAGCATATAATCGATGACGATCCTGATATAAGGATCGCTGACCTTGCCGTACGTGTCGGATTCTCCTCAAGCAACACATTCATACGTGTCTTTGACAAGTACATGGGCGTCACGCCCAAGCAATATGCTGAAAACGTCAAGAAAGGAATCATGCCATGATCGAAAAGCTTTATC
Source organism: uncultured Spirochaetales bacterium (assembly GCA_949295675.1). GTDB lineage: Bacteria > Spirochaetota > Spirochaetia > Sphaerochaetales > Sphaerochaetaceae > Ornithospirochaeta. Next base: position 5,980 of record CASFMA010000085.1, read on the forward strand.
TGTGCGATACAGAAGCAGCTGTGGAAGGAATAAGGAAAAGCTGCCCGAAGTCATTTGATGAGATCATCTCATGGGCAGATGAGACTGTATCAGGGATCATATGCCACAGAGCTCACTATGAGATGGAGAAGTGCTTCATACCTGCGCGCTTTGATGATACGATCTGGGACAATGTCCCGAAGGAGATCGCATCAAGGGATCCTGAATGGCTCTATGCCCTGAACAGGCACAGCATACTGCTGAACCTCGCTAAGGCATATGCGTTCACCAAGGATGCAAGGTACCGTGATACATTCATCTCGATGATGAGGTCATATCTTTCCTGCACATCCTTCTCTGAAAGCCATCTAAACACCAGCTGGCGGAGCCTTGAGACAGGCATAAGGCCGGAGAACTGGATACGGAGCATCGGCCTTTTCGAATCATCCGGCGCTCCTCTTCCTGAAGACCTCCTTTCGATGATGGAGGCTTCCCTCCGGGACCATATAAGGCAGCTTGAGCTGACGCACCGGGCATTCCAGAGGCTTTCAAACTGGGGAGTCATACAGGATCATGGGCTTTTCATCGCAGGTGCAGCGCTTGGGGATGACGATGCTGTCTCCATTGCCCTTGACCGCCTGGAGGAAGAGCTTGTGAACAGCACGCTGGAGGATGGCGAGCAGTGGGAACAGAGCCCTATGTACCATCTTGAGGTCCTGCACTCCGCACTCGATACAGTATTCATTGCTGGAAAGAAGGGGATCCCTGTCTCTCCTGTCATCGCTGACAGGGTGAGGAGGCTTTCGCAGGCCCTGTATGACATGACGCTTCCAGACGGCTCGATAATCCCGACAGGCGACAGCGATGAGATGAATGCTTCAGATCTCATTTACCTTGCTTCCTATCTCTTCTCAATGCCTTTCATTTCCATCAAATCAGAGGAAAACTGGTGGGATCTCGGCAATGATGCGGCAGATGCGGCAGGACTGGAAAGGAAGAGCGTGCTCCATAAGACGAGCGGCAATGTCTTCCTGCGTTCAGGCAGCCTCACTGTGCACATGATCTCTGGCCTCATGGGATCTGGCCATGGGCATATATCCCCGCTGCATGTAGATTTCGCGGAAGAAGGCAGGGTGATCATCACGGACTGCGGACGCTATACATATACGGAGAGCGCGGAAAGGACTGCTCTGAAGGATGGCCGCTCCCACAACATATTCATGATCGATGGAGCAATCCCTGAGAAGGCTGTCGGATCATGGGGCTATGATGCTATATACGGGAAAACACTGGATGCTGTCATCTCCGGCGGTGCGTACGAGGCTGCTTCAGGCTTCTATCTTGGATATCTCTCATCTGGCATCATCGGATGCAGGAAGCTTGTACGCATAGAGGACAAGGTTGTCGTCGTGATCGATGAGATCCTGGGCGATGAGAGCTCTGAGCATAGCTATGAGGGCCTGTGGCACATCCATCCATCATTCTCGCTCTCAGATGATATGCGCATATCTGATGGCAATATATCGCTTTACGTCGCTTCTACTGCTGTTCCCCGCGTCGGAAGATACAGCTACAGCCCTGTCTACAACGTGATGGAGGAAGGACAGATGGTATCGTTTGGATGCAATGTCAGGGGAATGGGCAGCGTTGCTACAGTCTTCTCCATAGGAGATAGGGCTGATGTCAGCCCTCTTGGCGTTGATCTTGTTGATTCAGGCCGCCAGCTTTCCTGCACGGAGGCTATATCGCTTTCGATAAAGCTCGGGGATCGTGAGTGGATAGTGCTTTCGAGAAGCCATGAGATAACTTCCCAGGTCGATATCCTGCGCTCAGGCTTCCTTGAGGGATATGGCCGCCTCCTAGTGAAGGAAAGGACGGAGAAGCATCCTTCAAGGCTGATGTGATGGATGGCGGCTGCATCGCCGCCATCTTCTCACTGTGCTTTGTCAAGGAGCCCTGAAGCTTCTTCCATGAGCTTCGGGATGTCGAGATGCTGGGGGCATACCTTCCTGCACTTCCCGCACTTTATGCAGTCGCTGGCCCTACCGCTCTTCCCTGTGCTTATCAGGCCGCTGTAGAAGAAACGTGGCCTGTTATGCTCTCCGAATGCCCTGAGGTCATTTACAGCATGGAAGATATCTGGGATGGCGATATGCTTCGGGCAGTCCTTTGTGCAGTACCTGCATGATGTGCATTCGATGCGGCCTTCATTCCTTACAGCCTCCACAACCTTCCTTATGTCCTCCTTATCCTTCTCCGTAAGGGCCTCCATATCCGAGAACGTGCGTATGTTGTCATCGACCTGTGCGATTGTGGACATGCCTGAGAGGACTGTCATGACCCCATCGAGATTCGCGGCGAAGCGTAGAGCCATTGATGCGGCCTTGCCCTCGCCGAAGATTCCCTTGCCGACGGAAGCAAGGAGGCCTCCCTTCACAGGTTCCATTATGACTATATCCTTGCCATACCTTCTTGCAACTTCATAGTTTGCTCCTGCCTCGACGATCGGGCTGTCCCAGTCAAGATAGTTTATCTGCAGCTGGACGAACTCTGCCTCTGGATGAGCTTCCAGTATCTTCTCCAGGAGCTTCGGCCCGCCATGGAATGAGAAGCCAAGATGCCTTATCCTGCCTTCCTCCTTGAATTTCCCTGCAGCCTTCCAGCATCCTTTCCTTTCCGCCTCCTCATCCCTTCCGTCCTGCAGCGAATGGATCAGATAGTAATCGAAGTATTCCAGCCCTGTACGTTCAAGCTGTGTCTGGAACATATCCTCCGCCGAGAATGTATCCGTGACCTTCCACGATGCCATCTTTGACGCCATTGTGTACCTGTCCCTTGGATATCTTTCCACGATAGCTTTGCGGGCTGTCTCTTCCGAGCCTTCATATACATATGCGGTATCGAAATAGGTGAACCCGCTGTCGATGAAGCGGTCCACCATCTCAATTGTCTGGCCAAGTATTATCCTGTCATTTTCCTTAGGCAGCCTCATAAGGCCGAAACCAAGTCTTGCGCTCATATTCTCTCCTTCAATGAACGATGATAGCACAAATAAGCATGTGGAAGAGCCCTGGCGTGAAGCCAGGGTGCGTATTATGACTGTGAAAGTACAGATTCCAGGGATGCAAGCTCTTCAGCTGTAAGCCCGATCACATTGAGCGTGTACTGCCTTGCAACTGTCTGGAGCGCATTGTACGGGAAAGGCCTGCCGTTCATCGTCTCGAAGAAATCGGTGATGATCTTCGAGATCATGGCATACTGCTCTGTTCCTTCCTCGACTCCATAGTAGTTCTCGTAGCTCTCCATGTAGTCGGCGATGATCTCATCCATCGTCGCGCCTGAAAGGGCTTCAAGGAGCGCTGCTGTCATACCGGCCCTGTCCTTGCCCTCGTTGCAGTGTATAAGGTAAGGAGCGTCGTGGCTTATCATGAACCTGAGGCCTTCTGCAAGCTTTTCAGTGAACTCCGGCGAGAAGAAATCAACACCCATGTCGAGCGTGATCACATTGCCTTTCTCCACAAGCGACGAGTAGTATGGCGCGTCCTTCAATCCTTCCTCCATCGACTCCTTGTTGTCCGCAAGGTTTATCACAGTCTCTATCCCTGCTTTCGCTGCCAGGCTGTCGGCATAAGGTGCCCTTGCATCCCCGCGTACAGGGCTGCAGCTCCTGTATAGCACGCCGTCAGCTATATTGCCTTCATCTACCATGCGGAAGTTCGCGAAGATCTCATCGGATGCGTAATCTTCGCGTACATCTGTCCTCTCGAGCTGCCTGATCGCATACTCCTCTGCGTATCCTTCCTTCTCAAGCATGTCGATCGTTATCGTATCGCCGACAGATGCTCCTGATTCAGTTGCGAACGAGCCATAGTTTATCGCGACCTCGATCCCTTCGTCCGATACGACAGCTATGACCGAGCCGCTGTCTACGTTGCTGTAGTCAGTGCCAAGAGGAGCTGATACGGTATAGCTTCCGACGGTCAGCGTGACCATGTCGCCAGGCATGTATCCTTCTTCCTCTGCTGTTTCCTTTGTGATATCTGTAGCTGCATTGCCATATTTCGATATCCCCGTGATGACGCCTTCAAGCGTGGCATACCCGGATGCAGTGAGCATCGAGCATGAGAGCATGAGGGCAATAAGAACAGTAAGTAGTCTTCTCATCATATTCCTCCACCTCCAATAGTAGTCCCAAGCCAGGGAAAAAAGAAGAGAGCACAGGCTTGATCTTCCGCCTTGACGCTTTTTCGAAGAGATGTGACGATTTCAGCATGATAGATCAGCTGTTCGACATGAATCACACTATTGCAAGCGACCTGCTGTGCCATGACGCGCTGCCGTACATGGCTCTTTCCAGGCTGCATGACTATATACTCTCCGCTATCCAGTCCCTTGGCAGCGGTTACCGCATGATTGCAGATGGCATTGCCGTGCATGAGAGCGCGACGATAAGCGGGAGCGCTGTCCTCCTTCCTCCATTGATAATAGGCAAGGATGCAGAGCTCAGGACAGGTGCCTTCATCAGAGGCTCCGCTATAATAGGGGAGAGGGCTGTGATCGGCAACTCCGTCGAGATCAAGAACTCTGTGGTGTTCGATGATGCGGAGATTCCTCACCTGAGCTATATCGGTGACAGCATCATAGGCTACAAAGCTCATTTCGGGGCCGGTGCCATGACCTCAAACGTACGTGCCGACAAGGCATCCGTGAAGATTCATATCGGTGACCGGACTTTGGATACAGGCCTTGCCAAGCTGGGTGCATTGGTTGGAGACTATGCCGAAATAGGATGCAATGCCGTGCTTAATCCTGGAACTGTTATTGGACGGCATTCAAACGTGTATCCCCTTTCGTGCGTAAGGGGATATGTACCATCATTTTCAATATGCAAAACCGGTGGTATCATTGTTGCGAAACGAGGATTATGATATGACGGCATTTGATGTAAGAAGAATTGCTGCTGAGTTTGGTTTCAGGGACATTTCCTTCTCTGAGATCTCCGCAGGCCATATAAACGCGACGTATCGCATAGATTCAGAGAAGGGATCGTATCTTCTCCAGCGCGTGAACACATCCATCTTCACCAATCCGGAGAAGATGATGGAGAATATCGCGCTTGTGCTTGAGAAGATACCTTCGCTCTCGCTTGCAAAGACAGCTGACGGAAAGCTCTTCTTCGAGGATGAGACAGGATTCTACCGGGTGTACAACTTTGTTGAGAACTCAGTCTCATATGACAAGATAACATCGCCAGATATGGCTGGAAGGATGGGCTCTGCCCTCAGGAGCTTCCATGTCATGCTTTCCGGGCTTGATGGCTCAAGGCTCTATGAGACCATACCGCATTTCCACGATATGTTCTCGCGCTTCTCTCAGTTCGACGAGGCTGTCGGGGAGGACAGGGCGGGAAGGGCATCATCTGTCCAGGATGAGATCTCTTTCATGAACAGCAACAGGGAACGAGCCCAGAAGATCTCATCGCTATATGCGCAGGGTCTTCTTCCAGTCCGTGTCACCCACAATGACACCAAGCTGTCCAATGTCCTTTTTGACAGGACCACCGGTGAGTACATAACTTTCATCGATCTCGATACTGTTATGCCTGGCACCGTGCTTTTCGATACCGGGGACATGATCCGGACAGGATGCTCCACGGCAACAGAGGATGAGAAGGATCTTTCAATCGTGCATTTCTCCCTTGATTACTTCAGGGCCATGGAGGATGCGTATCTTTCCTCAAACGATATGCTGACGGAGAGGGAGGCTTCTCTTTTCGCAGAATCCGGAAGGACCATCACATTCATAATGGCTCTCAGGTTCCTGACAGACTACCTTAATGGCGATACATATTACAGGGTGGATTATGATGATCATAATCTCGTAAGAACAAGAAACCAAATCAAACTGATAGAGGAAATGGATAAGTTACTATTCTGATCTTATGGTTCTTATATAAAAACATATGGAGGTTTATATGAAATATTATGATAAGAATACAGGAATGTATTTGGCTGACAGCAATGAGGATCTGCTCTCAGATGTCTTTGTATCCTTTGATGAGATAAAGAATGCGCTTTCTGGATATATACTTTCGGCATCTGGCTGGCGTGCTGTCTTCGCAGAGAGCAAGGAGGACGAGGACTGGAGAGGCGAGGTAGGGGGAGCTGACAGGGTCCTTGCCGCAGCTGCAGCCGCAGCTTTCTTCAGCTATCTTGGAAAGAGCCATCCCACCATACTTCTCGGTTCGGATGCCCGTCCTACAGGACGTATGCTTACAGCGATCTCCGCCAGGATCTTCATCGCGCTCGGGGCGGAGGTTGAGTATCTGGGGGTATCTGCAGCTCCTGAGATCATGGCGTATTCCCGGAACAGCGGGTGCTCAGGCTTCTACTATATATCAGCATCTCATAACCCTGTAGGGCACAATGGATTCAAGTTCGGCTTTGATGGCGGCGTGCTGCCAGGAGCCGAGGCTGAGAAGGCCAAGTCGATATTCCTCTCTTCCATTGATGAAGGTTTGGCTGGGAGGATGAAGGAGCTTTCGGCTTCTGTCTCCCCTGAGGATTTCGCGAAGGTCCTCTTCCACCACAGGAGCGTCAAGAACAGCGCTTTGCGCTATTACTCGGAATTCGTGCTCAGGACAGCGCATGCAGATGATGGCTTCACAGTCCCGTTCGGCGTCGTCATAGATTTCAATGGCTCTGCCCGCTCTGCGTCCATCGATGTTCCTTTCCTCAGGAAGCATGGAGCTGAGGTATGGACTGTCAACGGCGTCCCAGGCCAGATTGCCCATGCTATCGTGCCGGAAGGAGCTAACCTCGAGACTGCCAGGAAGACCCTTGATGCAATACACAGGAAGAACCCATGCTTCATGCTTGGCTATATGCCTGACAATGATGGAGACAGGGGCAATTTCGTGTATATATCAAGGAGCGGCAAGGCCAAGGCACTGAACGCACAGGAGGTTTTCGCGCTTGTCTCGTCAATTGAGCTTGCCCATGCGCTGATGATGCACCCTGGAAAGCGTGTCGCGATCGCTGTGAATGGCCCTACATCGCTTATCATTGATGACATCGCATCGCGCCTTGGCGTGGATGTCTTCCGCTCTGACATAGGTGAGGCTAATGTCGTGACGCTTGCAGAGAGCGTCAGGGCCGAGGGCTATATCGTCCCGCTCTGCGGCGAGGGAAGCAATGGCGGGAATATCACATATCCTGCAAAGGTCCGTGATCCTATGAACTCCGTTATGACCATCGCGAAGCTCTGGTCCATACCAGGTTTGTTCGACTTCCTGATGAAGGCCTTGGGAAAGAAGGGCAAGGGACAGGTTTCGATTGACTCGATACTTTCGGCATTCCCGAGATACTACATGACTCCTGCTTTCTCTCCCGATGCGGTAATGCGCGTAAAGAGCAAGGACTGGGATGCTCTCAAGGCTGAGTATGAGAGGATGCTTTCCTCTGAAGTAGAGGCCAACAAGGCAAAAGGCTCCGTAAGCTATGAGATAAGGCAGTATGAGGGAAGCCATGAGGAGATCGGAGGCGGCGCTGAGCATAGGCCATTCCCTTCCACTGGCGGCCTGAAGGTTCAGTTCATAGGCGAGGACGGCTCTCCTGTTGCATATCTCTGGCTCAGCCGCTCACGCACGGAGCCTGTGTGCCGTGTCATGGTCGATGTGAAAGATGCTGATATGGAGGAGCATGACAGGCTTCTTGCATGGCAGCGCTCGATGGTTGAAAGAGCGGACAGGGCCCTGTCCTGATCATCGTCAAGAGAAATACATAAATGCTTCACTTATCTTCACCTCAAACAGTTTAGATTGTAGGTGGAGGTAAGGAAATGAAAAGAAAGTTCATGGTTATACTGGTGGCGCTTCTTGTTGCAGGAGTGTCACTATCAGCGGCATCGTTATCAGATCTTTACCAGAAGTTCTCAGATGCCGTATCGAACGGCGATGTTGCTCTCGCCATCGATAGCTATACGGAGCTTCAGGACAGGACTGGCAAAGACCTGCTGAAGGCACAGAGAAGTTATGAGAAGGCACTTGATGCCGGCAACATCCAGAGGGCTATGAATGCCAGGGATGATTACTATGGCATCTCAAGATACAAGATGAGCAAGGAAGACACGGATGCTCTCCTTTCAGCTATCCTCAAAGAAGACGGGGAGACTGCAGTTGAGCATGCAAAGTGGCTTTACAGCAACAGCTCATATTACTATCCGACGCTCAGCTATGAGTGGAAGTCATCGTCAGATTCGTTCAGCTACAGCTTCAATCGCTCAGTGACTGTCGAGCCAGGCAGCACGATCACGCTTCCAGGCCCTGATGATATCGGCATAGACACGTCAATGGCCGGCGTTCTTGTCGGATGGGGCGTCACCCCTGACGAGGTGACATACAATGCGGGCGAGACCATAAGCGCACCGCTTACAAGCCAGACCCTGTACGCAATCTGGAAGACTGAGGTGAGGTTCACCGACAGCGTCACTGGCGTGGAGAACGTTGTTGACGATGTGGCAGCCGGTGACAGCATAGCCGTACCGCAGCTTACAGCTCCTGATGATACATATGTCTTTGCCGGCTGGGCAGATGAGTCCACGGGAGTATATCTTGCTCCTTATGATGAGGAATATGTCCTTGAAGGCAACGGAGCTGTATTCAAGGCGCTCTGGAAGAAGGTGGATGTGTCCGATCTTGCAGGAAAGCACTACGATGTGAATGCCCTTCCTGTCAATACGCAGGCTGAGCTCTCATTCGCTCTGAGCAATGCTGGAACTGAGGACCTGAGATCTCTTTCGATTGAGGTCACAGGAAGCGAGGGGCTTTCGGTCCTTACAGGAAATGGCAAGCTCTCATATCTGTCGGATGGCTCATCCATAACGATGACAGGACTCAAGGTCGTTGCGACTGAGGCTGGCGAGCATACGCTTACAGTCACGATAACAGACCGTGACGGTGACTCCTGGTCTTCTGATTTCACGGTAAATGCCCAGTAATCACTGAACAATGATTCCCCTGTGACGCAATGCCGCAGGGGATTTTCCTTGTCTCAGAATGTCAGCTTTTCAAGCTCATCCACAGAGTTCTCAATAGCGTCAGGAAGCGTCACGCGGCCATCGAATGCTTTCATATCCTTGAACCCTGTGCCTGTTATCAGGACCATGATCTCAGCATCTTCCCCGAGTTCTGCAGCAACCCTTTCCCTGTCCTTCTCAAGTGCGGCATAAGCTGTCGCCGCTGCAGGTTCCGCGAGGACCCCTGCAAGTCTCGTGAGTGTTATCTGGGATGAGAGGATATCCTCATCCGGCACAGTCACCGCCCATCCTTTGCTTTCCTTTACATAGCGCGCGGCCATCCTTCCGTTCGCAGGAAGATCGACAGATATGCTGTCTGCCCTTGTAGTCGCGCTTATAGCCCTGTAGTCTTCTTTCCCTATCGCCCTTGATATCGCATCTGATCTTTCAGACTGGCATGCGATCAGCCGTGGCATCCTGTCCGTAAGCCCGGCCTTCATCAGGTCCAGGAAGCCTTTTGCGACTCCTGCTATTATGCAGCCATCACCGACAGGGACATAGATGGCATCTGGCACCTTTCTTCCAAGATCCTCGAATATCTCTATCGAGATTGATTTCTTGCCTTCGATAGTCATCGGATTGTATGCCGTGTTGCGGTTTATCCCGCCATGCCTCTTTGTATACTCAATTGAAAGCGCAAAGGCATCGTCGTAGCTTCCCTTCACTGGTACGACATGTGCGCCGTACAGTACTGACTGCATCAGCTTATTCACTGGAGCTGATGCTGGCACGAAGAGTATCACATCAAGACCCATGGCTGCGGCGACTGCAGACATCGCAGCCCCTGCGTTTCCAGTCGATGCCAGGACAATCCGTTTCTCTCCGAGTGCCTTTGCCTGAAGGGCGACCTCATAGCTGGCCCTGTCCTTGAAAGATCCTGACACAAGCTGGCTGTCAAGCTTCAGCGATAGGTTTCCAAGCCCAAGCTTCTCCTGTATGCGCCTTGGCCTCATAAGCGGAGTGGGGCCGACAGGGTAGGCTGAAGTGTCGTCTGACGGATATGGATAGAAGTCATTTGGCGTGACATGTGCTTTTGCTCTTGCCGCTTTCAGCACATCCTCCGAAAGCTCGACTATAAGGTTGCCTTTCGGAAAGTGTGTTCCATCATTCTCCCTGGAGCAGTCCGGGCATTGGTACATAAGGCCGTCTGTCTCGAAGATACGGCCGCAATCGGAGCATATATATCTGAATCTCATTATTCCTCCAATAGCAAATAGCCGGCATCCCTGCCGGCTTTGCGTCATCCTCTGATCATGTCATTGAATTCCGTGATGAGTTCATCTATGCGCTTCGTGAGCTTAGGTATTGCTGTCCAGTAGTTCCTGTCGTACCACTGCCTGTTGAGCTCTTCATAGGTCTTGCCCTGCTGCTCGACCCATGTGTAGTACTTGAGGTTATGGATGCGGAGCCTGTCGTAATATCCAAGCTCAAGCGCATTGTCTATGCCTTGGTGCATTAGCGATGAAGCATGGACACGTGCTGCTTCCATATCTGTGAACACTCCCTGCTGCGCGGTAAGCTCGGCAAGCCTTGATGTGTACATGACGGAGCTGTCCGTAAGGATCGTGAACACCACGTCATCTTCCTCAAGCTCATAATACTTGGCCATCTTTATCGCTCCGAGAAGATTGCCTATGCCGGAGATTCCGAATAGCTGGAGGTTCCTTATATCCTCGTCCTTGACTCCGATTGATGATAGGTACTGATGTCCCTTGTCCTCATTGAAGAGCCTGTATACATCCATGCAGTCCTGATCATCTATTGACAGGACCATGTCGGTGTTCCTGACATTATGGATCCATGGCACGTGCTTGTCTCCTATTCCTTCTATCCTGTGGCCACCGAAGCCATTTCTCAGAAGGGTAGGGCACTGCAGGGCCTCACCGGCTCCTATCTTTATGTTAGGATAGGCCTTCTTGAGCCTGTCGCCGGCAGCAAGGGTCCCGCCTGATCCTGTTGATGATACGTAGCCTTTTATGTGGTCTCTCCTGATCTCAAGGTTCTTGAGCACCTCTATGATCGCAGAGCCTGTGACCTCATAGTGCCAGAGATAGTTCTCGAACTGCTCGAACTGGTTGAATATGACGATATGGGCGCCTCTCTCGGCATCCAGCTCATGGCATTTGTCGAAGATTTCCTTTACGTTCGACTCACAGCCAGGCGTGGCTATGATCTCGCCAGCCACAGTCTTGAGCCATTCGAACCTTTCCTTTGACATATCCTCAGGAAGTATGGCTATGGATGAGCATCCCAGAAGTGCGCTGTTGTATGCTCCGCCTCTGCAGTAGTTGCCTGTGGATGGCCATACAGCCTGCTGCTCAACAGCATCGAAATTGCCTGTGACGAGAGCTGGGGCAAGGCATGAGTATGTAGCTCCTACCTTATGGACTCCGCATGGGAACCATTTGCCGGCAAGCGCGAGTATCCGTGCCTTCGTGCCTGTTATCTCGCGAGGTATCTCAATATAGTTTACGCCTGAGAAGCCGCCTCCGAAATCTGTCGGCTCGTTATGCCAGTTGATGCGGTAGAGATTCAGAGGATTCACATCCCAAAGCCCTACGTTCTTCAGCTTCTCCTTTATATCCTCGCTTATGAGCGAGGGGTCCTTCATCTCTGCGAATGTTGGCAGCAATATGCCCTTCTCACGGCATCTTTCTGCGTTCTTCTTGATTATGCTGTTCTTTTTCCTGAGGTTTATAAGCATAGTGCCTCCTGAGAAAGAATTATAGATTTTCTTACAGGAAAGTAAAGAAAAACTTAGTTACAGGGAGCTTTTGCCTGAAATATTGAGATATACCGCAGTTTCACTTTGCATCAGTGTGTGAATCTGCCGTTTCCTGTCCTCTTTATCCTGGGGCTTCTGCAGGCTGCATTGAACAGCTTCTCGATCTTTGATCCAAGCTTCTCATATCCGAGCTCCCTCTGGAAAAGCCTTTTCAGCTCTGACTTGGTTATCGTCCTGTCCTCTTTCTCTACTATCGCGAGTATGCAGTTCACGGCTTCATCTATCGGGATCTGGTAGGAGTAGCGATCAGCATCTATCGATGTGCGGAAGAACGACTCATCCCCGAAGTGGAATACAAGCTCACCATCCTCTTCTGTCTTTTCGTATGGAAGGCTTTCTGCGATGCTTCTGAATACAGGTTCTATCCTTGAGCCTACCTTCTTCATCGAGAGTGAGTATATGACTCTCTTGAACAGCAGGGCTTCCCTTATAGGAGCTTCTGTCTCTATCACAGCAGACATCCTTGCCCGTATTTCATCATCCAATGCCCTTGATATGATCATCTCAGGATCAGCGGCTATCGGCTCAAGCGCAGCTATTCTGTATTCCTTTTTCTCAATCATGTCAGAAATTATATTACGCCTTTTCCCATACCGCAATCTTTGTCGGCATGCAAAGCTGGAAGAGCCTGGAGATTAGTCGTCGCATGAGATCTGTCCGGTTTCAGCGATCAAGCTCTGCAGCCTGTAGAAGGGAAGGGCTGGAAAGGATAGGGGCCCTCTATCGAAGGCCCCTGGGAGCTTATGTCCTACTTCACGATATGGATGCGGCCAAATGGCTCTGCATATTCCTCTCCGATAATGCCTCCGAGCTTGTCTGTGATATATGCCATCACAGCCTCATCGAGAGGGATGCCTGTGTCGAACTTGTCAGCAGAGGAAGCGAAAGCGTAGTATGTGTCGCCGCCAGCAGCCATGAAGTCGTTCGTGATGACTGCATATGT
>CASFMA010000086.1 GCA_949295675.1 uncultured Spirochaetales bacterium
CGACAGCGAAGCTTTCAGAGAGCTTGTCATGAAGTCAACGATACCTTCATTCACCACGGATCTTTTCCTTCCTCCGCCAGAAGGCAAGACCGCTATAGATATCTCTGATGCTGAGGCACATGCTGTCTTCTATGTCTCTTCAAGAACGAAAGATGCCGCGACGCTCTCATATCTTGCAAAGCACTTCAGATATGAGTTCAGGTCACGGCAGATGTATGCAGTATAGGAGGTCCCTTCAGAAGATGGGCTTCTGAAGGGTAGGCCTTACTCTACATCCTGCAGAGCATCGTAATCTTCTTCTCCTGTCCTTACCTTGACGACCTTCTCCACATTGTAGACGAATATCTTGCCATCTCCTATGTGGCCGGTATACAGGGCTTTCTTCGCAGCTTCTATCACTGCTCCGACTGGGATCTTGCTGACGACAACCTCTACCTTTACCTTGGGGATCAGCGTGATGTCCATCTCTACGCCCCTATATTTCTCCCCGGCTCCTTTCTGGATGCCGCAGCCCATTACCTGGGTCATCGTGATGCCAGTCACACCAAGGGCATTCAGGGCTGTCTTCAGGGCATCGAACCTTGATATCCTGCATATGATTGTCATCTTGTGCATTCCTGTATCATGGACGGAGCCTGCGTTGCCCATTACCTTCACCGCGGCATTCATCTGTGCCTTCGACGCTTTTCCTGCATCATCCTCTCCGAGGTCAGTGTTTTCATTCACTTCCATATCCAGCCCGGTTATGTCGTTGATCGCGAAGCCTGAATATGCTGATGCAAGGCCATGTTCATGTATATCGAGCCCGTCGATCTCAACCTGCTCAGGCACCCTGAGACCTACTGTCCTGTCGATAAGCTTGAAGACTATGTACATGATGGCAAGCACATATGCCATTACGGAGATGATGCCGAGTGCCTGTATCCCAAGCTGTCTGAATCCACCGCCATAGAAAAGCCCAGGAGCCACGCCGTTCCCGCCATTGCTGAAGAGTCCGACTGCAAGTGTTCCCCATATTCCATTTACCATGTGTACGGATACAGCCCCGACAGGATCGTCTATCTTCGCGATATTGTCGAAGAACTCCACGGACAGCACGACGATGATTCCTGCGATTGAACCGATGAAGAATGCGCCGACAGGCGTTACGCAGTCACATGAGGCAGTTATCGCTACCAGGCCTGCCAGTGCTGCGTTGAATGTCATCGACACATCAGGCTTTCCGTAGCGGATCCATGTGAAGACCATGGCTACGACAGTTGCCATTGCCGCTGCCAGATTCGTGTTGAACATGACAAGTGATGCCAGCTCCATGTCTGAGTCCGTTGACATTGCGACTGTAGATCCCCCGTTGAAGCCGAACCAGCAGAACCAGAGTATGAACACGCCAAGGGCCATTGCCGTAAGGTTGTGCCCTGGTATTGCCCTTGCCTTGCCGTCTTTGCCGTATTTCCCGATTCGCGGGCCAAGAAGAGCTGCTCCGAGGCAGGCGACAAAACCTCCGACCATATGCACGCATGTTGAACCTGCGAAATCATGGAAGTTCAGGGATGAAAGCCATCCGCCTCCCCAGATCCAGTGTCCTGAGATCGGGTAGACAATCAGGCTTATTGCAGCGCTGTATATACAGTATGCCTTGAAGTTTGTCCTCTCTGCCATCGATCCCGAGACTATTGTCGCCGCAGTTGCGCAGAACACCGTCTGGAATATTGCATAGCACCAGGTCGCAATGTGCCGAAGTCATAGCTGCCGCGTATCAATGGATCGAAGCCACCTATAAGCGGACCTGTTCCTGCGAACATTATCCCAAATCCGATAATCCAGAAGCATGGGACTCCTATGCAGAAATCCATCATGTTCTTCATCAGTATGTTGCCTGTATTCTTCGCACGGGTGAGGCCTGCCTCGCAAAGCGCGAAGCCTGCCTGCATGAAGAATACCAGGATCGAACCGACGAGAACCCAGATAACATCAGTCGCTGAATACATACAGCCCTTCCATGATCTTTCCGATAAAAAAAAGGCGCAACATGGGGATGTTTTACATCTCCTTGATGCACCTCATTGTACTGGAAAGAGTTATCATAAAGAAAAAACGCCTTGGATATTCTCCAAAGCGTCCTTGCTTATATCTGTGCTTTACTATTTTTCATCTGTCGCTGTCAAGTGCGGATATGCTGTTATCGAAGAATAATCCAGTCTTTTCAGTACCTGAAGCCGACAGACACGGATGGGGATACATGAAAGTCTCCGGAGAATCCCGTGTTCCCTGAATCAAGGCTGACTGAGAGCATGTCATATCCTATGCTGCATCCGGTAAGCAGCACTATCGTACTGTTCAGATAGTATGTCGCACCGATGTATCCGCCTATTCCAAGCTCAAACAAGCCTTCTCCGAACTCCTGTCCGGCAAGTGATGCACCTATGGCAATGTCAACCGACATCGGCACATTCGTGAGCATATAGCGGAAGCTCGGCCCTGCAAGCAGCTCTATTGCCATTGCGTCATCGCCGAGATTGAAGTCAGCGCTGACTGAGACAAGATATCCTACAGGACAATCTCCAGCATAGCCGAATGTCTGTGATGCAAGGCCGCCAAGATGCACTCCATCCCTGTATTCATAGTTCACGCCCATGCTTGTCAGCCCATCAAATGAAGCAGCTGCGGTTCCAGCTGCAAGAGATATGGAAATGATTGCAATGAGGATGATTCTCTTCATTGTTTCCTCCTTGGTTGTATGCCTGATCAGAGAGTAGTGAACTTCTCTCCTGAGATGATCTCATCGCTGTAGAGCTCCCGTGGCAGTATGCTGGGGTACGGATGCCATTGCCTGATCGACATTGTCCCTCTTCCTCCCGTAAGGCTGCGCACCTTACCGTTCATGTCCGTGAAGCTTCCTTCGACATTGTCGTAATGAAGAGTCGCGACTGGGTTGTCCGGAACTTTGTGCGTGACTCCCCATGTCGTTACGTTGCCGACATGTGCCCTGATCTCGAATAATCCGCCATCAAGCTCGATCTTCACCTTGTATATGGCAGGGATGAACCCATCAAGCTCGCGGATGAATGTCCAATCCTCATGCTCTATCGTCATTTTCCCTTCAGGGTAGTATCGTCCGTTCTCGATATCATTGACAGCGAGATCCTTCATGCCAAGCCTCATGTCATAGAGGGAGGAGTGGATCTCGTTGAAGCAGAACCAGCCCCAGTCTTCCCAGCCACCCAGCTCAGCTGCTGATGAATCGGATGCTACATAACGTTCCCTGATGCCTGAGCCTTCTACATCGATCCATGTGCCTTCCAGGCATATTCTTCCATGAACGTTTCCGGCCCAGTTGTAGCCATATGTCACTGAATGCTGCGTAAGATATGATGGCTTCTCCCTTCCATACCATAGTGGATTGCCGTGTGGCTCATGATACAGGTCAGCGCTGTATCTTCCATCGGGAGATGTCACCATGATATGCCATCTGTGGTCATCAAAGCATTCCACATGGTACTCTTTCCCGCATGAGACGAGGACGCTGTGCTCATTCCTCTCAATCGTGAGAGTACCAGCAGGGTTATGCAGCATCCACTCCCATTTCATGCCAGGATACCTTCCGACTTTATAGATTGATGAGGCAAGCTGCTCAGATGCCCCGTATCCTTCGGCTATGTTGATGCTCACCACATCAAGCTTTTCCTGGAAAAGTGAAAGTATCGAGCCTCCCAGCATATATTCATTGCCGTCGCTTCCATGCACGGAGAAGCTGTGGAGCCAGTCCAGGAAACCGGATCCGGAACTCTTTTCAACTGCTGTCCTCGCTTCATCATCAAGCGTGACAGCTGGGTTATCTATTCTCATAAGAACCTCCTTGGCCTCTTTCGATGAGGTCATAATCTGCCTGCAGTACTGTTTGCTGCCAGTCTTTATATGTATTGTTTTCTTATCAGCGAGATTCCTATCGCCGCGATGAATATGCAGGCAGAGATGCCTGTCAGCGTGTTCATCATTGTTTCCCACGCAATGCTGCTTGCTCCGAATGATGCGATCATTGACCTCTGCAGGTTCACGATGGATATCGCGGTTTCCGCATATATTATGGAGCGTATCGAGATGGCGATCGGGCAGGAATCAGCTTTTGCCTTTATGGCCTTTGCAATTGCTGAGCCAAGCTTGAAGAACGTATATGTGGCTATCGTTATCATGACGATGTCACCATGTCTGCCTGCTGCAGCTTTCTGTGATGCTGTCTGGTACACCATGAATAGCAGCACCGCATCGAGGATGAGCATCATGAACCCTGTGCAGCGCACTGCCCTGGTTCCTCTGTTTGCCTTCCAGATGATTATCATCGAAAGCCGCATCAGTCCAAGCACTGTAAGGAATGCGGAAACGCTTGCATGCCATGTTGAGCTGCTTATCATGGCGATGGCCAGGTTCAATAGGGCGTAGCCGAGATTGCACGCGAAGGAGCATATCGTCTTCGCCATATCATAGTTTAGCCTGTCCTCATGGAGCCATTGCCAGATCTTTGTTTCCGCTACTCTTTCCAGCATCAGTCCTTGAAACCTCTTGCAATCGGTATCAGTGAAAGAAGTACAGCTATTCCTATTATCCCGACAATGATGCCGAGGATCATATTGTTCCAGGCCATGGAGAAGCACATTCCGATGCCAAGCAGAAGCGCTCCCGCGATTCCTGCAAGCAGTGATGCAATCATCCTGCCAGATATCTCAACAGGTGATTTGCTTGCCATTCTCCTGTATGTGATGATTGTTATGATCCCAAGCACGATGCCGATGGAGCCGAATATTATCCCCTGATTGAATGCGTTCCATTCTGGAATCAGGGCCATGCACATCCCGATCGCGAAGAACATCATGCTGATTGCGGATAGGACTATGGTTATGAATGTCGTCTTCTTCATCTTCCTTCACACCTCTATAAACCAACAGTTGTTGTTTTTATCTGTGTTGACTATAATTTGCGGAAGGAGTCATCAGCAACTACAATTAACAGTACAAGTGTTGAGATAAAGAATGAATACGGCGAATAACAGAAGACGACAGGAGACTGTAAGGACAATTGAGAAGGCGTTCATCGGGCTTATCCAGGATAAGGAGCTGGATCAGATATGTATCTCTCAGCTATGCAGGGAGGCCGGCATAAACCGCACCACGTTCTATGCCTGCTATGATGGGCTTCATGATATAGCGGATTCAATCAGGAGCAAGCTGGAAGATAATATGAAAGAGCTTTATCGGGATGAGATAAAGAATGGCTACAATAGCAATGACTTCCTGAAGCTTTTCCGCCATATAAAGGATAACCAGATCCTCTATCGCACTTATTTCAAGCTTGGATATGATAACCAGTACAGGATTTTCGTGTATGACACGAATCTTGCAGCCAGGCATTTCGGGAACAAGTTCATCAAGTACCATATGGAATTCTTCAGGGCTGGCCTTACAAGAATAATAAAGATGTGGCTTGAAGATGGATGCAAGGAAAGTCCTGAAGACATGATGGAAATCATAAGGAGTGAATACAATGGCCGGGTTGTATGAGATTATATTCGATAATATAGCTCTGTTAAAGGAATGAAATTTCTATTAATATATATGATATTGCGGATGCTCCACTGCCTGCTATATGACTGGGTGATTTCAGCTTGAAACTGCTTATTGTCCCATTTTGGTTTGCTGGATTGTATACTTTGATTATGTATATTCCCGATCTCATCGTTTGTATTCTCTGGTTAGTTATGGCAAGGCCGGCGATATATTGAGGATTTCCTGTCCAGGGAAATCAATATTGTCTGAAGCTCAATGATTGCCAGATGGTTCTGCCGTGACGCTGGGAAGGTACGAATGGCAAATTACCTTCTCAGCTTGATAGAACAAGAACTATCTGGCATGTCTATGCAGCTTGAGCAACTGAGAGCTGTGTTAAGCCTATTCATCCTCCATAGCGGCTGTTAGGTGAATCAAATGTCATAAACAAATGTTATCTCATGCCATCAGAAATAAATATTGGACAAAATGAACAGAAAGAGTATTCACTGCTATTGTCAGCTGATCAGGCTGGTTATTGGCAGGAATAAATGGATACGGATATATACAGCACAGAAGAAATCAATGATTTTCTCATTCGCCTCA
>CASFMA010000087.1 GCA_949295675.1 uncultured Spirochaetales bacterium
GGGCTTGTGCTTCCTGGATGCCAGCCCGTCTACAACCCGATGTTCGGGCAGTGGCTCCATAAGAACAAGAAGATGTATAAGGATCTGGCTGAATGGATGCCCGAATTCCACAGAACAGGCGCGAAGCTGTTCATCCAGCTCACAGCAGGCTTCGGACGCTCTTTCACCATAAGCAGCATGATGGAGATGCTGTACACAAATCCACTGCTGAGGGTGCTGTCAAAACCAGTGATGGATCTTGACAGGATCACTGCATCAGCAAGTCCTTCTCCCAACCGGTGGTCGGACAAGGTCCCGTCTAGGGAGATGACGAAGAAGGAAATCAGTCAGATGGTCGAGGCATTCGCTGAAAGCTCCAGACTTTTAATGGAAGCAGGGGTTGATGGCGTGGAGATCCATGCGGTCCATGAAGGATACCTCCTTGACCAGTTCACACTCCCCTATGTCAACAAAAGGACGGATGAGTATGGCGGATCGATGGAGAACAGATACCGCTTTGCAATAGAGATCGTACAGGCAATCAAGGAAAGATGCGGGAAGGACTTCCCTGTCTCTCTGAGATACAGTGTCGTATCGAAGACAAAGGGCTTCAGAGAAGGTGCTCTCCCAGGCGAGGACTACATCGAGGTAGGACGCGATATGGAGGAATCGGAGAAAGCTGTAAAGCTTCTCCAGGATGCCGGATACGATATGCTCAACTGCGATAACGGCACATACGATGCCTGGTACTGGGCCCATCCGCCGATCTATATGCCTGAGAACTGCAATCTGGATGATGTGGAGCACATCAGGCAGTTTGTCGACATCCCGGTAGTAGCTGCAGGCAGGCTCGATCCTTTTACAGCGGCAGAAGCCATAAAGGAAGGAAAGCTTGACGGAGCGGGATTCGCAAGGCAGTTCCTCGCAGATCAGGAATGGGTTACAAAGATGATCAATGACGAAAGCGAGGATATAAGGCCATGCATCCTCTGCCATAACGGATGCTTCAACATGTGCCACTATAAAGGTGTTCCCAATGACCAGGACCTTGCTGACAGCCTCCATCTGGCAAGATGTGCTGTGAATGCCGAGACCATGCAGTGGGACAAGCATTACATAAAGAAGACAGATAAGCCGAAGACCGTCGCCATCATCGGAGGGGGCATCGGCGGAATGGAAGCTGCAAGGGTGCTTAAGCTCAGAGGCCACAACCCTGTCATATATGAGAAAGGGAGTGAGCTCGGAGGAACATTCATCGCAGCAAGCGCTGAGTCATACAAAGGAAAGCTCAGGGATCTTCTTGCCTGGTACAGACGCCAGATGGATAAGCTAGGCATTGATGTAAGGCTTGGTACCGAGGTCAGCAACCCCGCAGACCTGCATGCGGATGAGGTGATAATAGCGACAGGAGCAAAACCCCGCAAGCTCAATATATCCGGCTTCGAGAAGACAATCGAGGCATGCGAGTATCTTACAGGAACACCGGTAGGAGATAGGGTTGTCGTCATCGGAGGAGGCCTTACAGGCTGTGAGATCGCATATGAGCTGGCGCTCAATGGAAAGGATGTGAGCATTGTCGAGATGAAGGATGACCTTATCTCACAGAAAGGTGTTTGTCTTGCGAACAGTTCATACCTCAGGGAGTGGTTTGCGCTCCATAAGACCCCTGTCTACCTTGAAGCATGCGTGAAAGAGATCCAGGATACTGCCGTCGTTATAAAGCTTAAGGACGGAACGGAGAAGTCCATCCCGTGTGACAGCGCAATAAGTAGTGTCGGATACATCCCTGCCCCTCTTGCAGGCAAAGGCCAGGGCATCCATGTCATAGGCGACTCCCTCAAGGTCGGCAACCTGAGAAGTGTTATCTGGGGAGCATATGAGACAGCGATGAAGATATGAAAGCCTAGGCCGGAGCAATCCGGCCTCTACTCTCTTTCAACGGTGACAGTACCATCCTCGCTCAC
>CASFMA010000088.1 GCA_949295675.1 uncultured Spirochaetales bacterium
GTTTCAAAGTCCTTTACGTTCTGTACCTCGTCGATGAAGAGGTATTTGACTCCATCCGCATCTGCAAAACCTTCATCGATAATACGCTCTAGGGCGTCAGATGTCTTTATGCCGATATAAGGTCGTTTATCAAGGTTGACAAACAGTATGTTTGTATCAGCAACACCCTTTTCTTTAAGTTCCTTTTGTATCAAGAGCAGCAATGATGATTTTCCGCAGCGACGGACGCCGGTGAAGACTTTGATCATCTCCGTGTCTTGGTAGAATGGCCTGATTGCTGATAAATATTTCTCGCGAGGATACAGTTTCTTTTCATTCGGCATGGCCTGATTATAGCACAAAACAGACTAAATCGATAAAAACTTCAAGAAAGTCTATTTCAGTCGGGATTTTCAGTTATTTTAGGCTAAATAAGGTCTCAGTCTCTGCGTAATTCAGCCGGTGTTCTTCACTCGTCGTGCTCAGCTGAGACTCAGCTCAATGGGATCTGATATCAGCTCTATATCTAGAATCATCTAGCTCATAAAACAAAAAGCCCACCCCGTGTAGAGGTGGACTTTGTCTGTCTTATAGGCTCTCAATGTATTCTTGATGACATTGGGCCTTATCCTGATATCTGATGCACTCCAATCAGATTACAGTACCATCAGGGATTGCTGCGTTCTTGTTTATCACGATGATTCCATCGTGGATTGAGTAAAGATCGAAGTCACCGTCCGGGCGAGGGATATTGTCGATGCCGATCCTGCAGTTCGATCCGATCCTTGCGTTCATATCTATGATAGCGCGCTTGATGATGGTCGCCCTGCCGATTCCGATGTTCGGTATTCCCTTCCTTGCGTTGTTAGCTTTCTCTTCTTCTGTCTCATAGTGGGTCGCACCCATGCAGTACACTCCATCCAGCGATGCGCCTGCTTCGATGAATGTCCTCACGCCTATGATTGAGTTCACGATATAGGCGTTCGTGATTATCGAGCCTTCGGATGTGAGGGAGTAGGAGATATTGCAGAAGTTTGCCTTTGTCGCAGGAAGATGGCGGCGATGCGTGTAGATCGGCATCTCCTCATCGTAGAAGTTGAATGCCGGCTTCTCCGAGGCAAGATTGAGGTTCGTCTCATAGAATGCCTTGATCGTTCCGATGTCTTCCCAGAATCCGTCAAAGAGGAATGCAGAGACCTTCCTTGTCTTGATGATCTCAGGGATGATTTCCTTTCCGAAGTCAGTCTTGTCGTTGTTCAGGGCCTCTTCCATCGTCTTCGCATTGAAGATGTACATACCCATCGAGGCAAGATACTCATTGCTTTCATCCCTCTTCTGCCCAAGCTGTTCCTTGAGGCACTTCTCCGGGACTTTGTACTCCGTGATGTCCATATCAGGAGCTGGCTTCTCATAGAACTTCCTGATGAGGCCTTCGTCATCGGCTCCGATGATGCCAAGGCCTGTGGCCTGTGCCCTTGATATCGGCTTTGCAGCAATCGTAAGCTCTGCGCCTGACTTTATGTGCCTGTCAAGCATCGTGCGGAAATCCATGCGGTAGAGCTGGTCACCGGAGAGGATCACATAGTAGTCGGCATTCTGGTCATGGAAGTGCTTGAGATTCTTCCTGACGGCATCAGCTGTTCCCTGATACCAGCTTTCGCTTGCGTATGTCTGCTCTGCAGCAAGGATTTCAACGAAGCCGCCAGAGAACTGGTCAAACTGATATGTGTTCGCGATATGGTTGTGAAGCGACGCGCTGTTGAACTGCGTAAGGACGTAAATCTGCCTCAGCCCGCTGTTGATACAGTTGGATATAGGGATATCAACAAGGCGGTACTTTCCCGCGAATGGAACGGCAGGCTTAGACCTGTCCATAGTCAGAGGGTAGAGCCTTGTTCCTCTACCTCCGCCTAAAACGATTGCAAGAGCTTTCTTCTTATTACTCATAGCTACCTCCTCTGCATTACCGTATGAGCGTACTATATAATCCAATATAATCAGAGGCTGATCTGTCCCAGGAGAAATCAGACCTCATTGCGTTCCTTATCGCCTTTTCCATCCTGCCTTTGTCCTTGAAGAACTCCAGCGCGCGGTCAAATCCGTCGATTATGGAATCGAGCGAAAGATCAGGGAACAGGAATCCTGTCCCTTTCTCAGGATTCTCCGTCAAGTCAATTATCGTGTCGGCAAGGCCTCCCGTGCGATGAGCTACAGGAAGAGTGCCGTACAGAAGCGAATACATCTGGTTCAGCCCGCATGGCTCGTACCGCGATGGCATAAGGAAAAAGTCCGCGGCCCCTTCTGTCTCATGTGCTACCTTGTTGCTGAACGCTATGCTGATCGAGAGGTTGTCATGGGTTCCGGCAAGTTCGCGGAGCCTGTCCTCGTAATGCTTGTCACCTGTGCCGACCACGATCATCTGGACCCGTTTCTTGAGCATCTCCTCAAGCGCTGGCTCCCTTCCCCCAAGAAGCTCGGCATATCCTTTCTGGTCTGCTATGCGTGATATCATCGCGAACAGCGGGATGTCAGGGTTGACCTCAAGACCGTGCTCTTCCTGTATCCTCGCCTTGAGGGCCCTCTTCCCGGAAAGGTCCCTGTATGTATAGTGCTCAGGGAAGAACTTGTCCTTTGAAGCGTTCCATTCAGCTGTATCGAGCCCGTTTATGATGCCGTAGAGCATGGACTGACGGCTTCGGAGTATCCCGTCCATACCGCAGCCGAACTCTGGAGTCGTTATCTCTTTTGCATATGTCGGTGAGACTGTCGTTATCGCATCAGCGTCTATGAGGGCCGAGTGCATCATGTTCAGCCTTTCATGGCCGGGCTTGCCTGTGAAGGCCTCCTCGGGGAACCTGTCTCCCGAAAGCACTGCATCATAGCGCGAGAAATCTCCCTGGTAGGCGAGGTTATGGATAGTGAATATCGTCTTCGCCCTGATCTTCTCCTTCTTCGCATAGAACGGAACCAGCCCCGCTGTCCAGTCGTGGCAGTGGATTATATCGACAGGCCATCCTGTGGCCTTTATATATGCAGGGACGCACTTCGCCATCAGCGTGAACCGCTCGGCATTGTCCGGATATGGCTCGAAGGATGTGTCGCCGTATATTCCGCTTCGCTCTGTGAAGTATGGATGCTGGATACCTATGTACTCAACTCCATTGGTCTTCTTCGATACCGTGGATACCTCTGTCTCTCCGCCAAGCATCTCCACAGAGAATCTGGAGCTTTCCTTGAAGCCTTTACGGTCGATGAATGAGTACATCGGCATCAGTATCCTGACATCGAGTCCCTTTCTCTTGAGAGCAGGGGAAAGAGAACCTATTACATCAGCAAGCCCCCCTGATTTCGAATATGGGACCGCTTCGCTTGTTACCATCAGGATATTCATACTGAAAAATTATGAGCCAGCAGTAATCATAAAGCAAGGAAAAAACCGCTGATATAGGGCGAAAACCTCGATAATCAGCGGAAAATCATTGAGAAACAGCCTCAGTCAGCACGTGTCATAGGTTCTGTATATAATGGTCTGCGCTATGAGCGGCTACGGCACCGTCCCCTGCAGCTGTCACCACCTGCCTGAAAGGCGTTGTCCTCACGTCCCCGGCCGCAAAGAAGCCTGGAAGGGATGTACGCATCTCACCGTCAGTCCTTATGAAGCCTCCATCGGTCTCGACGATATCCTTCACAGCTTCAGTATTGGGCTCTATGCCGACAAATACGAAGAGGGCGGATGTCTTTATCTCGGTGCCGTCATCGAGCGTCACAGAAGAGACCTTCCTGCCATCTCCGCTTACGCTTCTCACGTTCCTGCCGAGTTCAAGCGCAATGTTATCCTTCGCCCTTACCCTGTCCTGCAGCACTTTCTGGCCCCTGAATTCCTGCCGTCTGTGGACGATTGTCACCTTAGAGCATATCTTGGAGAGGTAAAGCGCATCCGTAAGCGCGGTGTCTCCGCCGCCGACGACAACCACGTCCTCACCCTTGAAGAATGGGCCATCGCATGTAGCGCAGTAGCTTACGCCTTTTCCCTGGTACTCGTGCTCTCCTTCGCATCCAAGCTCCCTGTGCCTTGCGCCTGCTGCCCAGATCACGGCTTTCGCGCTTATATCACCGTCTGATGTGTGCACGACGAAGGCGTTCCCGTCCTTCTCTACAGATGTGGCCTCTGAGAACAATATCTCGACGCCGAAGTCCACCGCCTGCCTCTCAAGGCTTTCGGCAAGGGCGTATCCGCTTGTCTTTTCCTTCCCTGGATAGTTCTCTATCTCATCGATGTACAGAAGCTGCCCGCCTGGCGCCAGTGCATCGAGCGCGATCACAGAGTAGCCTGCGCGTGCGGCGTACTGGGCCGCAGAGAGCCCTGCCGGACCGCATCCTGCAACGAGAATATCACAATCACGCATTCCTGCTTTCCTCCATCTTCTTCATCAGCGCCTCCTCAGCATCTGAGCGCCTTATGTATACAGGACCTTCACCGATATCATCAGGGCCTGCCTCCTCAAGCTTCCTCAGCCCGAGGGCGATCAGCGCCTTTGAGATGTTCCTCGGGCTTCCGCTGTCAACTACGCACCGTGTTCCCTCCGGGAGCTTTGACGCGAACAGTGCGGCGTCAGGACCTGTGATGAGTGCCGGGATATCCTCGTCCTGGAGCAGGGGAAGGACATCCTCCGCATTCCCGTCCCTGTCCTCCATGATTGTCCTCTGGCCCTTCTTCGCCGAGATGTAGAATTTCCTCTTCTTCGCATCTATCACAGATATGACTGCTCCTGGATAGAACGATACCGCCTGGCATATGGCATCGAGCGTCGGGATAGACACTACAGGGATCGAAAGGGCAGAGGCTATTCCTTTCGCGCTTGCCATGCCGATCCTCAGCCCTGTGAACGAGCCAGGCCCCTTTGCCACGACGATGAGCGAAAGATCTGAAATATCGAGCGAGAACCGGGAAAGCAGGCTCTCTATCTCCGGGAGAAGATCCTCAGAGTGTGAGAATGGCCCTTCCACGAGGCGCTCTTCATAGCCATTGTCTGTCTTCAGCGCTATTGAGAGTATGGCTGTGGATGTATCTATTGCAAGGATGTTCATATGCTGATCCCCTCTATCTCGATATTCCGGCTCTGGTCTTCGTTTATCGTTATGCTGATATAGACAGTGTCCTCAGGAAGCATGTCCTCGATCTTCTCAGACCATTCTATGAGCGTTATGCCATCAGGATACAGGAACTCCTCACCGCCCATCGACTCGAATTCGTCCTCGCCAGACAGCCTGTACAGGTCAAGATGGTACATCTTCATCGAGCTTCCGTCGTATTCCTGGACGATCGTGAACGTAGGGGACACTATGGCTTCCTTTATCCCGATTGCCTTCGCTATGCCTTTGGCAAGCACTGTCTTGCCAGCCCCAAGGGAGCCTCTCAGCGATACGACAGAGCCTTTCTTCAGCTTTCTTCCGAGATCTTCCCCGATCTGCAGCGTCATCGCATCTGAAGTTGAGATCATTGTCCGCCTCCATGGTGATGATGGCACCCGCATTCCTCAGGTGGCTCACCGTTCATGATCTCGGCTATTTCCTCCTGATAGGCATCATCATCCTCTTCCTCGTTATGCACGATCTCCTCGTGCACCATCTCGCCGATCTTCTCGCCTGTGGCCTTCTCATATTCCTCTATGAGGCTTGCCACGATCTTGTCGTCGCCTGACAGGAACCTTGCCCTTTCAAGATACTCCCTTGCCTCATCGAACTCCTTGTCTCCGAGATACAGATAGGAGAGGTTCGATGCCACCGTGAGATTCTCAGGGTCGAGATCGGCCGCTGTCTCCAGATAGGTCTTTGCAAGAGTCCTGTTGCCGCATTCAAGCTCGCAGATCGACAGCTCATTGTAGATATCTGATGAGGATTCACCAAGCTCAAGGCATTTCAGCAGGTCTTTCCTTGCCTCTTCGTAGCGTCCCATCTTCCTCATGGCCCACGCTCGAAGGAAGTATCCGTTCCATATCTTCGGGTTCTTCTTCACGAAGCCATTGGTTATCTCTATCGTCTTCTCAGGCTCTCCCAGCATGATATAGTCATAGGCTGCCTTTATGTCCTCATCGTTCTCAAGCTGGAAGGAGATCCTCGACAGGAGCTTCTTCATCTCCTGCTTCTTCTCTCCCTCTGAAGCGACTGACATGTAGCGCTCAAGGTAGTCTTTCGCATCCTCAAGGTTTCCCATGTATGCCTCGAAAGAGGAAAGCTCTGCCAGTATGCGCTCATCCTCTCCGAATCTCCTCAGGCCGTCCAGAAGGGTATGCCGGGCCTTCGAGAGGTACTCGTCCTCCTCCTCATCCTTCTTCTTGTCCCTCGCATCCACTGCCATGTATGAGTAGAGCGTTGCAAGGTTTATGCAGGATGCAGACTGGGGCAGGAGGTGGTAGACTGCAAGGAAAAGCTCCTCTGCAAAATCGTAGTCCTTCTGCTGCTCCTTTGCGATCGCAGCCTCGTTCAGCCTTTCCGCGATTGTCGGATCGAGCGCCTTCACAAGCTCCCTGTAGTACTGGAAGTTCTCAGCTGCCTCGTCATAGGCTATGATGAACAGCATCCCGGCCATGATCGATTCAATCGTTATGTCTTCCTTCCTCAGCCTTGATGATCCTGGCATGAGCTGCACAGGAAGCATTATATCAGGATTGAGATGGAAGCTGTCTGTTTCGATGTGCATGCCTTCCGGCACCTTCACGTATCTGATGTTCCTGAGTTTATCTTTTTCCATAACCGCAAAATACCTATAGCGACGGTTGCTGTATGCTCTTGAACTAGGTTCAAGGGGGGATCTCTGTTGTCCGCTTTCTGTTCCTAGGATAAGGAGCAATGCCGCTAAGACTATTCCGGATCCCAATTATATGGTTTGCTCCAAGAGGCTTCAGATGAACCGTCCTATAGGCAATAGGATGATAGCATGTATATCGGAAATATGGAACTGCCTATGTGCCTTGCCATGATTTCATCCGCAGCTCTTGTCCGCATCCTTCTGTGATAGTATTCTTCTTTCATGCAGGAATTCTTCATAGGTTTAGGTATTGGTCTTGCTGTAGCTGCAGTCACAGCGCTTTATTTCTCCTCTAAGCTCAGCAGGCTCCGCAAGGAGAAGGAGCAGGAGATCGCCAAGTTCAAGGATATGCTTGCCGCAAGGATGGAGCTTGAGTCCGAAGGGCTGAAGAAGGTAAAGGATGAGAACGATGAGCTGCGCAAGGCGAATGAGAATCTCCGTATCTCGCTTATGGCGATGCGTGAGAAGCCTGGACGCAAGGAAGTTCAGAAGCTGCAGGTCATGCAGAAGGCTGTTGACAGGCTCACGCTCAACAGCCCCGGATTCGCGACTGCCTGGCAGGTTGCCATGCGCGATAGCGAGGAGGAGTTCCAGAGGATGTATTCAGGCATAGTTCCCTTCATCAAGAGGCATATAGCCGGAAAGAGCGAGGCGCAGCTTGTTGATGTGAAGGAAGGGGATGATGATGTCACTGAATGATCTCTATTGATTTGTCAGAGACTCTGTACCTGTATTCTGTATTCTTGCTCTTCGATCGGTATGTATGGCCCAGGCTTATGTAGCCCTCTGTCTCGAACCGTTCCCTCTTGTCAGGCGAGAGGAATATGTTCGGTATGATCCTGGCATCTGTGGTGTAGCTGTTCACGTTGCCATACTTGAAGTTCATGGTCTCGACCTGCAGTATGAAAAGCGGGGCGATTGAGTGTATGCCGATGCGTAGGGTCGTGTTCTTTGCTATGTTTATCCTGAACCCCATGTCGAGGTCAAAGCCAATGTCCATCTCCACATCTGTCGAGACGCTGCTTCCTTTCTGCTCGACGTTGTTGTAGCGGATGCTCGTGAGGAAGCCCGTGCCCATGTACCAGAGGATGTCCTCCCCGACAAGATAGCGGAATGACGGTCCTATGGAGAGCGATAGCGAGAAGGATGTCTCGAGCATCGTCTTGATAGAGTCGGAGGACTGCTCCCCGCTCTCCGTTTCCTCCTCATCCTCATCATCGAATATGGCGGAGAGTGATGAGTATGGCGCCTGTATGCCTATGCGCAGGTAAATGCCTGTCCTCATCTCCTCGCCGATGAAGCCATAGCCTGTGTAATCTATTCCGAAGCGTTTGTCGTCATTGACCATGAGAGAGTCTGTGATCGTCCTGAAGAATGTTATGTCATAGCCTGGGAATACCGGAGCGGCATAGAGCAACGGCATGGCAATGAGCATGAATACGATGATGATCTTCCTCACCACAGCCTCCATCTGTAAGATAGCATAGGTTGCGGAGTTGTCAAAACATGCCATGTGATAAGAAAAGCCCCAACATTGAAGTTGAGGCTCATTATCGGGACGAATGGACTCGAACCATCGATATCCTGCTCCCAAAGCAGGCGCCATAGCCGCTAGGCGACGTCCCGTTCAGCAACAGGAGAGAGAATAGGGGAAAGGAAAAGACTTGTCAATACTATTTCATGATAATCTTTTCAGCTATCATCTCTGGCATGGAAAGAGATGCTCAGATCGTGAAGATGCTGGATGAACACTATCCTGCGGATATCTCATTCATCCCGGTGACAGAGCCGTTCAGGTTCCTCGTGACCGTGATGCTGTCTGCTTCAACCACGGACAGGCAGGCGTTGCTTGCAGCCGAAAGGCTCTTCGCAGCATTTCCGGATGAGGATGCTGTTGCGGAGGCCAGTGAGGAGGATATAGAGGCCCTCATCCATCAGGCGGGGCTGTCTCATTCAAAAGCGAGGAACATAAAGCGGAGCGCTGAATACATAAGGCAGTTTGGGATACCTGAGACAGAGGATGGCCTTGTGAAGCTTCCCGGAGTCGGGGAGAAGACTGCGGCATGCTACCTTGTATCGATACTGAACAAGCCTGGCGTAATAGCTGACACTCACTTCGTACGTGTAGCGAGAAGGCTGGGGCTGACTGATACAGATGACAGGGCGAGAAGCGCGCGTGAGATAAGGGAGAAGTTCGATCCTTCGCTCTGGGCCAGGATCAGCATGACGGTGAATCTGCATGGGCGGCTTGTCTGCTCGCCGCGGCCGGAATGCGGGAAGTGCTTTCTCTCAGACATCTGCTGCTGGGGAGAGCCGAAGGGGACGTCTCCTGATGATCCTGGTCTCGTATCCGTCCAGCTCGAAGAGAGCCAGGTCTGACACCTTCACATCCCCTGGGCAGAAGGTGTAGGGCAGGATCTTGGCTGAGCGCGATATGAACAGCCCCGGGCAAGGGGAGAGAGATGCCAGCCTTTCATCATCTATCCTCAGCACCTGCCATGCCATGGCCTGCGTTATATTCCCTTCATGGCGGAATATCCCATCGCCGGCATCTATGAAGTCATCTATGCTGTCCATTCCAGGCAGCAGTATCGATGGAGGCATGGCATAGGCTGTCCAGTCCCCTGTCATCCTGAAATACTCAGTGAGCCTCTTCCTCCACTCCAGCCTGTCATGCTCTGCCAGTACAAGCGCTGCGATCCTTTCCATGGATATGAGTATGACATGAAACAAGCATCGCTGAAAGCTATTTACAAAACCGGAAGCTTTCATTATAGTCTTTGAGTTGTGACTGGCATTTGCCATGCTCCTGGCAGGATGCCTCTCCTTTTGATAATTCAGTATAAGGTGGAAGATAACATGGCAAGAAGATGTGAAATCTGCGGAAAAGGAACGATTTCAGGTTCGATTGTACCGCGCAAAGGACAGGCTAAGAAGAAGGGCGGTGTCGGTCAGCATATCGGAGTGACGAAGAAGCGCACTTTCAAGCCGAACATCGTATCCGTAAAGGCTCTTATCGATGGTACTCCGAGAACGATCAAGGTATGCACACGCTGCCTGAGAAGCGGCAAGGTCGTAAAGGTAGTATAAAAGCGCTTTGCCCGTGAAGGCTCCCAGCAAGGGAGCTTTTTTTTATCCCTTCCTTTGTTGTATCATTCATCCAATACCGATTGTTAGGAGTGATAATGTCAGGAATCCGGATCCATGCGCTTGAGGGCTCCATGCTCTCATCAAAATCGGGGATAGGCAAGCTTCTGTCGATTGCGGCGGAAGGCGAGGAGACCACAAAGGTCTTCGTGCTCTCGTCTGTCGATTCCCCAGAGCTTTCGATGGCATCGCTGCTTGCATCTGCCGCAGATAACGATGAACGTCTCTGGGGGCGTCTTGAACGCAGCCAGACTGCCTGGATAGAGACAGCTGACAGCACGCTTTCGCCTGAAGATGCGGAAAGGGTAGAGAACAGGATAAACTCATCATTCTCTGAGATCGAGGAGATCCTCCATGCTGTCTGGCTCATGCGGGATGCTCCCTTGTCGGCTGGACGCTATCTTGCAGAGCTTACCAGCTCATATATATCCATGATACTTGATGCCAGGTTCCGCGAAGAGGGCATCAACAGCGTCATGATGACCCCTGATGAGGCTGTGAAGGCAAAGACATTGCCTGAAGGTGTCATCTTCGTATCGGGGAATCTCTACTCAGTCAAGAATGCCGCAGATGCCTCCGGCCGGGTAAGGGCGGAAGGTGAGAGCGAGTACACTGCGTCGCTGATTGCATCTGCTCATAAAGCCCCTGTCACTTTCTGGAACAGCCGTTCGCTGCTGTGCTCTGCTTCGCGCAGGGATGTGCCGTCTGCCCATGTCATAAAGAATCTAACATATGATGAGGCTACCGAGCTCTCTTTCTTCGGTGCCCCTATAATCCATCCCCATGCCTTCCAGCCCGCGGCTGCGCAGAACCTTCCGATTACGCTGCGCTACTGGGGCGATATAGATGATGAGGGGACTCTCATAACGGCCAGGAGCATCGAATCCGATCAGAGGACCACGGTAAAGGCCTTTTCTGTAGTGAGGCGCGTGTCGCTGATCAACATGGAAGGCTCTGGCATGTCAGGCGTTCCAGGTGTCTCTTCCCGCCTTTTCTCAGCACTCCGGCGCGAGGGCATATCAGTGATCCTGATATCGCAGGCCTCATCGGAATACTCAATCTGCTTTGCCGTGCCGCAGAGCGAGGTGAGCGCTGCTTCACGGACCGTGAAGAAGGAGTTCCAGGCAGAGCTGTCATGCGGTGATATAACAAGCATCGAGTCGGAGGGAGACCTCGCGATCCTTGCCGCTGTAGGCGAGAATATGCCTGGCCGCGTAGGAGTTGCAGGGAAATTCTTCTCCTCGCTCGCGAAAGCCGGGGTGAACATCCGCGCGATAGCCCAGGGCTCGAGCGAGAGGAACATAAGCGTTGTGATAAGAAGCGATGAGAGCGGAAGGGCATTGAGGGCTTTGCACTCATCATTCTTCCTCTCTGCGCAGACACTCTCAATAGGGCTTTTCGGGCCTGGCAATATAGGGGGGACCCTTCTTGACCAGATCGCAGCGGAAAGCGAGAGGCTCCGCCGTGAGTTCGATCTTGATATCCGCATAAGGGGCATAGCGACATCGAAGAGGATGCTCCTTTCAGAGGAAGGTATCGACCTCTCAAGATGGAGGGAGGAGCTTGCGGAGCATGGCGTTGTTTACCGTGACGATGTGTTTCTCTCGCATGTGAGCGCCTCGTACTATCCACATGCTGTGCTGGTTGACTGCACTTCAAGCGAGGAAAGGGCAAAGCAGTATACATCATTCATAGAGCAGGGCTTCCATATAGTGACGCCGAACAAGAAGGCGGGATCAGGCCCATATGATGAGTATGAGAGGCTGATGGATGCCTCCAACAGGACAGGACGCAAGTTCCTTTACGAGACGACTGTAGGCGCAGGGCTTCCTGTCATCTGCACGCTGAAGGACCTCAGGGAGACTGGCGACAGCGTTGAGAAGGTTGAGGGAATGGTCTCCGGCACGCTTTGCTGGCTGCTCTCCGAATACGATGGGACGGTGCCGTTCTCATCTCTTGTGCTGAAGGCAAAGGAGCTTGGATATACAGAGCCTGATCCTCGTGATGATCTTTCAGGAATGGATGTCGCAAGGAAGACTGTCATACTTGCCCGCGAGCTTGGATATCGGACAGAGGTTTCGGACATAGCTGTCGAGTCGCTTGTCCCCGAAAGCCTCCAGAACGCATCAAAGGAGGAATTCCTGTCGCGTCTTTGCGAGATGGATGGCAGGATGAAGAGCCTGTATGACGATGCTGCCAGCCGCGGCATGAAGCTAAGGTATGTCGGCAAGGTCGAGAATGGAGTCTGTTCTGTATCGCTTGCCGAGTATCCTCTCGATCATCCATTTTCGCAGGCTAAAGGCACTGACAACGTGATATCCTTCACGACGCAGCGCTACCATAAGCAGCCATTGGTGATAAAAGGACCTGGGGCAGGGCCGGAAGTGACTGCAGCAGGTGTTTTCTCAGATATCCTTCGCCTAAGTGCGTATCTTGGATCGAAGATTTAAGGAGTGATGATGAAGTTCGTTTCGACAAGATCTATAGACGGTGAGAAGTTCAGCGCATCGGAAGCAATCCTGAAGGGGCTTGCACCAGATGGGGGATTGTTCATCCCTGAGTCAATGCCAGGTTCAATCCCAGGCTTCACGCTGGACGGTGGCGCGTGGTATGCGATGTATACAGCCATGAGGCCTTTCTTCGAAGGCGATGAGCTTGAGGGCGATCTTGAGCGCATATGCCGCTCAGCCTTTGATTTCCCTGTTGCGTTCCATTCAGGAGATGGCCATGATACCCTTGAGCTTTTCTATGGCCCTACTGCGGCATTCAAGGATTTCGGCGCACGTTTCCTTGCTTATTCAATGGAGACGCTTCTGGCAAGACGGGGTGAGGATCTCACTATCCTGGTCGCGACATCAGGCGATACAGGAGGTGCCGTGGCATCTGCCTTCCATGGCCGTCAGCATCTGTCTGTCAAGGTCCTTTTCCCGAAAGGCAGGGTAGCCGAGAGGCAGAGAAGGCAGCTTACAGGCTGGGACGGGAATGTTGAGAGCTATGAGGTCGAAGGCAGCTTCGACGATTGCCAGAAGATGGTGAAGGACGCTTTCATGGATCCTGATCTGAAGGGGCTGTCAAGTGCCAACTCCATAAACCTTGGACGTCTTCTCCCCCAGTATGCCTATTATGTATGGGCATCGAATATGTACTATGAGCTTTATGGGAAGAAGCCTGTTGTGATAATCCCATCAGGGAATGTCGGCAACTCGACAGGCGCGTACTGGGCGAAGGCCGCAGGTGCACCTATAGAGAGGATAGTGCTCGCAGTCAATGCCAACAGGACTATCCCTGATTATCTTGAAAGCGGGGAATACAGGCCACGCCAGTCAGTGGAGACGCTTGCCAATGCGATGGATGTCGGTGCCCCGTCGAATATGGAAAGGCTTTTCGCGCTCTTCCCGTCATATGATGAGTTCCGGTCCAATGTATCTTCCTGGTCTGTCTCTGATGATGATATAAAGCGGACAATAAAGGAGGAGTGGGAAGAGAACAGGCATATCATATGTCCCCACACAGCCTGCGGCGAGAGAGTCCGCCGCGATCATTTTGCCGATAGCCCGACAATAGTGGTTGCGACAGCGCATCCTGCCAAGTTCGAGAGCATAGTTGAGCCGATAATCGGAAAGACTATAGCGATACCTCGTTCTCTCTTTGACATAATGCACAGGGAGTCCAGATCGAAGGAAATCGCGGCAGATTACCATCTGCTCTTCTGAAAATGGAACCGCTGGCAGTCCTGAATGGCACTGTAGTGCATGGCAATGGGCTTGGCCGCACAGTAGGCATGCCCACTGCCAATCTCCTTCCAAGCGGCGGCCAAAGCCTGCCTGATGGAGTTTATGCCTCATATGTCCATATCGGCAGCGAGAGATATACAGGAGTCACGAATATAGGACGTCGCCCGACAGTCGATTCTGACGATAGGATCACCATAGAGACAAATATCATCGGCTTTGATGATGATATATACGGGAAGCAGATACAGCTTGATATAATGTATTTTCTCCGGCCTGTGCGCAGGATGGAAAGTCTTGGGATGGTGAAAAGGCAGGTTGACGAGGACAGGAAAAGGGCAGTTGACCTTCTTGGGTAGGAAAGCTGCTAAGGATCTATCAGATATCAATGCCACGCCTGGAATATGCAATGCTGATGCAAAGCGCGATCTTCCTGTCATGAATATAGGCAGTATCTGATCTTGATACTGCCTATGGATTCCAGCTATTCATCAATGCCTCAGATTGACATGATGGCATTGGCTGCGGCTGTGCTCTGTATCCTCAGTCAAGAGCGTGTCCGGCTGAACCGAGGACATCGATGTTCTTGTGCTTGTACATCTCCTTGAGAGCCTCACGTGCTGGTCCGAGGTACTTCCTTGGATCGAACTCTGCAGGCTTCTCATCGAAGATCCTCCTTATCGTCGCTGTCATTGCAAGGCGTCCGTCAGAGTCGATGTTGATCTTGCAGACCGCTGACTTTGCAGCCTTCCTGAGCTGCTCCTCCGGAATTCCTACGCTGTCATCGAGCTTTCCGCCATGCTCATTGATCATCTTCACATATTCCTGAGGAACTGATGATGAACCATGGAGGACGATTGGGAAGCCTGGTATGCGCTTCTCTATCTCTGCGAGGATATCGAACCTTAGCGGAGGCGGAACGAGGATGCCGTCTGCATTCCTTGTGCACTGCTCTGGAGTGAACTTGTATGCGCCATGGCTTGTGCCGATGGAGATTGCGAGTGAATCAACACCTGTCCTCTTTGAGAAGTCCTCGACTTCCTCAGGCCTTGTGTAGTGTGATACTGCTGAGGATACCTCGTCCTCTATTCCTGCAAGGACTCCAAGCTCACCTTCGACTGTGACATCGAACTGATGTGCATACTCCACGACCTTCCTTGTGATTTCGATGTTCTCCTCATAAGGGAAGTGGGAGCCGTCGATCATTACGGAAGAGAAGCCATTGTCGATACATTCCTTGCATGTCTCGAATGAATCGCCATGGTCAAGATGAAGCACGATAGGGATCTCGCAGCCGAGCTCCTTTGCGTATTCCGTTGCACCGCGTGCCATATTGCGGAGTATGTTGATATTGGCATAGTCCCTTGCGCCCTTCGACACCTGAAGGATCACTGGGCTCTTTGTCTCCACACAGGCCTGGATGATGGCCTGCATCTGCTCCATATTGTTGAAGTTGTAGGCAGGTATTGCATACTGGCCCTTCATTGCCTTCGCAAATATTTCCCTGCTGTTGACTAGTCCGAGTTCCTTGTAGCTTTTCATCTACTTTCCTCCTTAACTGATTCGATATCACTTTACTGAAAGCATAGGGTACGGTCAACAGCAAAGCTGTGTTCCGCTATTTCCATTCGCGGTGGATTGTGGTATATAAGACTCGATATGCAGGGGAGCCGCAAGGCTGAGAAGGTAGAACCTGACCCTTGGAACCTGTTGGTTAATACCAGCGTAGGGAGCATTGCTTCGCACCTCCTGCATAAACTTTCCGGAGGTGTTATGAAAACAGCTTTGACCATAGCTGGCTCAGACTGCTCGGGCGGAGCAGGGATCCAGGCCGATATAAAGACAATGTCCGCATTAGGCGTATTCGCCATGTCTGTCATCGTTTCCGTGGTCGCGGAGAATACGGCACGCGTGATATCGATAGAGGATGTATCTCCTTCTGTCATCTCAGACCAGATCGATGCCGTCTTCGAGGATATAAGGCCTGATGCCGTCAAGATCGGGATGCTGTCGACGCCTGAATGTATGCACGCAGTCGCATCAAAGCTTGCAGAGTACAGACCATCCCATGTGGTCATCGATCCTGTGATGTATGCGAAGAACGGCTCTCCTCTGATGCAGGAGACATCGATTGATACGCTCATATCGACAATAATACCGCTTGCTACTGTCCTGACGCCGAATATCCCTGAGGCTGAGAAGATATCAGGCATTTCCATCAGCGATCTTGATGGGATGAAGGAAGCTGCCAGGATCATATCGGCAATGGGAGCAGGTGCAGTTCTTGTCAAAGGCGGCCATAGGGTTGGCAATGCGGACGACCTTCTCTTCGATGGCAAGGACTTCACGGTTTTCCCAGGTCACCGCATAGATACGAAGAATACGCATGGTACGGGCTGCACGCTCTCGAGCGCGATAGCCTCCTACCTTGCACTCGGAGAGTCCCTTGTCTCCGCTGTCGGAAAGGCAAAGGAGTATGTCACAGGCGCGATAGAGCATGCTCTTGAGCTTGGCAGGGGAAATGGGCCTACGGATCACTTTTTCAAGTATAGGGAGGTTTGATATGTCATTGATGGCAGAGATCACACGTGATTCTCTTGATTTGTATGAAGCTGCTGCAGATGAGAGCTTCCTTTCGCTTATGGGCACTGGAAAGCTCGACAGGAAGATGTTCCTCGATTATATAGTCCAGGACAGCATATATCTCAGGGACTATATGAAGGCATTTGCCATGGGCATGTTCAGGTCGCGTACGCTCCGCGATATGCAGTTCTTCTATTCGATTCTCGGCTTCGTGAATGACAGCGAGAACGAGACAAGGCTGAAATATCTTGCCGATGGCAATCTGAGCGACGATGATGTCGAGAAGGTTGAGAAGAAGGAAGCATGCAGGGCCTATACGGAGTTCCTGATAAGGACTGCTGAGACAGGCAGCCTTGAAGAGATACTGATGGCTGTCATGCCATGTATGACAGGGTATGAGTATGTATTCAGGAAGACGCTTGAGCGCCATCCTGAGGTGCTTGATACATATTATGGCCCGCTTGTAAGGGACTATACATCACCATTCTATTCAGAGTGCTGCAGGACTTGGGAGGCATATTGCGACAAGGTCTGTGCAGATTACCCGGACAAGCAGAAGCTGTCCTCGGTTTTCCGCGAGGCTGCTCACCATGAGCTTATGTTCTGGAAGATGGCAGGAGGTACTATATGATAAGCGTCGTAAGGGATAAGTGCCCGCTTGTGCACTGCATAACCAACTATGTGACAGTAAATGATGTGGCCAATGCGATTCTCGCCGTAGGGGCCTCCCCGATAATGTCTGATGACATAAGCGATGTGAGGGATATCGTATCGATAAGCCAGGCTCTTGTGATAAACATAGGCACCCTCAACAAGCGCACCGTTGAGTCGATGATAGCAGCAGGAACCGCCGCGAACTCGCTTTCGATCCCTGTTGTCCTTGACCCTGTCGGTGCCGGGGCGTCTCCTTACCGCAACAGGACCGTGGATGAGCTTCTTGAAAGCGTGAGGTTTTCGGTTATCCGTGGAAATCTTTCCGAGATGGCTTATATCAATGGGTCAGCATCAAGGACCAAAGGTGTTGATTCATCGATGACAGAGGCAGATGCGGATCCTGTCAAGGTTGCCTTGGCTGTCTCCGAGAAGACAGGGGCTGTGGCTGCGATAACTGGCCGCATTGACACAGTCGCGAAGGATGGCAGGGTAGCAAGGATCAGCTCCGGCCATGCTGATATGGGCAGGATAACAGGCACAGGGTGCATGCTCTCAGGTGTTATCGGAGGCTTTGTCGGCACAGGAGAGGATCCTTTCATCATGACAGCCAATGCAATCGCTGCGATGGGGGCTGCTGGCCTTATCGCGCATGATAAGGCAGGAGCGCTCGGCACGGGAAGCTTCCGTGTTGCCCTGATAGACGCGCTCAGCACGATGACTGATGAGATCATCAATGAGAGGGGACAGCTTGAAATCAATTGATTATACGCTCTATGTGTGCACGGACCGTGACCTCATGAGCTCAGGTACGATAGAAGAGAGCGTCGAGAAAGCCATAAGGGGCGGGGCTGGTGTCATACAGCTGCGGGAGAAGAACGCTCCCGGACGGCTGTTCTATGAGATAGCGGAAAGCGTGCACGGCATAACCAGGAGCCATGGCGTTCCTCTCATCATAAACGATCGCGTCGACATTGCCCTTGCCATCGGTGCAGAAGGTGTCCATATCGGACAGGAGGACATACCTCTGCGTGCTGTCAGGAAGATTGTCGGTGACGATATGATAGTCGGTGTCTCCGCATCCACAGTCGAAGAGGCGGTGGATGCAGAGCGTGATGGTGCTGATTATCTCGGGGTAGGCGCTATGAATCCTACAGCGACAAAGCTTGATGCCGACTCTGTGACAATAGATGAGCTGAAGGCCATAAGGGCTGCAGTATCCATACCTATAGTCATAATCGGCGGGATAAACATGCGCACGATATCCCATTACAAAGGGCTTGGCGTCGACGGCCTTGCTGTTGTCTCAGCTGTCGTGTCGGCAGATGACCCTGAAAGGGCTGCGAGGGAGCTTAAGTCCGCATGGCTTACGTGAAGGGTGCCATATTCGACCTTGACGGGACGCTTCTTGATACGGAGAGGCTCTGGGAGGATATAGACAGGGAGTTCTTCCGCAGGCGTGGCCTGGCAATGCCCCCTGATTATATCGCAGATGTGAATACGATGAGCTTCTCGAAGGCTGCTGAGTACACGATAGAGCGTTTCTCGCTCCCTGATTCCGTGGAGTCGCTGATGCAGGAGTGGAATGATATGTCACGATATGAATACAGTCATTCTGTCCGCCTTTATCCTGGATGCAGGGAGTATCTTGAGCGTCTCAAGGCAGAAGGGGCCGGCATTGCCGCGGCAACTGATCTTGACCGCGGCATAGCTGTATCTGCCCTTCGCTCAAACGGTGTCCTTGATCTTTTCGATGCGATAGTGACGACAGGGGAGGCCGGTGCAGACAAGCGCTCTGCCAAGGTCTTCATCGAGGCAGCGGCAGCTCTTGACCTCGATCGCTATGGATGTGTTGTATATGAGGACCTTGAATCTGCGCTGGAAGTCGCGAAGGATGCAGGATTCCAGGTGATTGATGCGCTTTCGTTCCACTCAGATTGCCTTTCTCTTATCAGCTGATTATCCTGAATATATGCAAAAGAAGCTCGTGATACTGCTGCTTTCTGTCGTGATCATCGCCGCTGCCGTTCTGGTATTCTACCTCACGCGTCCGGCTGTCGCGTTCATTTCAGCTGAGCTTCCTGAAGGCTTCAGCCTGTCCGGGCCATCTTTGCTTTCCTCATCGTTCCGTCTTTCAGGGCGGGCAGGGAGTGCGGATCTCGTGATCGTCATGCCCTCTGAAGCTGTCCCTGATTCTTCTGGCAGGACTGTGCTTATCGGAAGGAGCGTAGAGGAGGGAGAGAGCCCTGATTCCGTGATCGTTCCGGATCTTTCATCCATGTGGAAGACAGCATTGTCCGGACAAAGGGAGTGCCTGCTTTACGAAAGCTCCGACAGTACAGCCGCTGCGATAGCTGCTGCTCTTCTTTCATCTGATGACAATGCGTTCGAGGTCACATATTCCGGACGTGTCTCTGTTGCAAATGCCGATGCTGTATCGCAGGGCATAGGGGATGCTGACGTCATATTCTACCTCACACCGTCATCTTCCCTCCGTATCCTCAGGAGCAGCCTGGTCCCTGCCGTGCTTGATTCTGTCCATGGAGCGGCGCTTGAGACGACAGCAGTTTCCGGCCTTGTCGGAATTGACTGGGACAGTACAGTGGAAGGCCTCCTTTCAGGTTCAGATGCCCTTTCTTACAGATTCTTTCCTACCAAGGACTGAATAGAGGTTCTGGATTGCCTGCTCCTTTATCTTCGCGCTTTCCTCTCCCCTCAGCTCAGACAGGAATGAAAGCGTGTATTCAGTATATTCAGGGCGGCATGGCTTCCCTCGCATGGGGACAGGCGCAAGGTATGGGCTGTCTGTCTCATATAGGAGTCTGTCGGCAGGCACGGCTTTTGCACTCTCCTGTATCGCTGCGTTTCCCTTATATGTGAGATTGCCTGAGAATGATATATAGAGGCCTTTATCCAGCGCTGTCCACATGAGATCAGGTCCTGATGAGTAGCAGTGCATTATCCCGCGGCACCGGAATGAAGGCGAGAGAATCGCCTGCCTTATCTCATCATCGGCATCGCGTGTATGGATTATGATCGGTATGTCCAGCTCATAGGCAAGCTCAGCCTGCATCATGAAAAGCTCCATCGCGCTCTTGCTGTCACCATAGTGCCAGTGATTGTCGAAGCCGCATTCCCCGATGGCATCAGCACCGAACTCATCTATATCCGCCATTAGAAGCTCCCTTTCATGTTCCGCCCCTTCATAGCCTTCATCATCAAGCCTCCATGGGCCTGAGCCTATCGAGAAGAACACAGAGGGAGAGGAAGGAAGCAGCTTGATCCTTTCCCTGATATCACCGGGATCTGTCCCTGCATCTATGCCTACAAGGTCTGCAGGAAGCCCTGCAATGCCTTTCCTCGCCATTGATAGCGTGTGGAAGTGGCTGTCGAGAATCATATGAGCTTCTCCATATAGACGACGGACCAGAGCTTGCCGAACTTCTCTCCGCAATCTGTCAGCTTTCCTGCAATCCTGTATCCCATCCTCTCATGGAAGCCAACGCTTCCCAGCCCTGGATACATCACCACAGCGTAGAGATTGTGGATATCCATTGCCATGAGCCTTTCCTCAAGCTTGCCGTAAAGCATCGTGCCTATTCCCTTGCGGGCATTGTCCTTATCTATGTAGATAGTGACCTCTGCGCTCCGTCTGTACGCCTCTCTCTCTGAGAAAGGATGGGCATAGGCATATCCCATGATCCTGCCGTCTTCCTCTGCGACGATATATGGATATGGGATGAATGACTCTCTCCTCGCTTCCATCTCTTTCCAGTCAGGCGCCTTGATTTCAAATGATATCGCGGTATTCTCGACATAATAGCTGTATATACGTGCTATCTGAGGCATGTCTTCAGCCTTTGCATCCCTTATTGTCATCTTTCTCTCCGTGCTAAGGATAGCAAAGGAAGAAACTATTTGCATCAATTGCCCTAATTCTTCATAATCATTTGGGAGGATTGCATGGATAGATACGATGTAGTGATTGTTGGAACTGGACCTGCCGGAATGGGGGCTGCCTTTTCCCTTCTTGATAAGCGCAAGGATATATCGATACTGATGATAGACAAGGCTCCGGTCTCTACTGGCGGCATGAGGAACGACTGCAAGATGAACTTCACGTTCCCGATCGGCTTCCCTTTCGAGTACTGGACAAAGGAGAGCGCGGATAGATACCTCGAGGAGGTCAAGGCTTTCCTTAAGCCCGATATCCTTCCCAAATCGAATATATCGACATACCAGACGAGGGCTGAGAAGCTTGGGTGCTCGCTTCTCGAGATACAGCAGACGCATCTTGGCACCGATGGCGGGCTTCGCCTCATACAGAAGCTTCTCACTGAGCTGCAGGAAAAAGGTGTAGAGCTTTCCCTCAGGGAGGAGATGCTCTCGATAAACAATGAGCAGCGCTTCATCACTACGGACCTCAGGGAGATAGGCTATAAGACAATCCTCATCGCACCTGGCCGCCATGGCTTCCATTTCCTTCAGGAAGTGATGCAGCAGCTAGGCGTGAGGTATATGGATAACATCCTTGATGTCGGCATCAGGGTGGAAACAAGGATTGAGCATTATCCTATCGTGCGTGATTACTATGATCCTAAGTTCTATTTCCCTGAGAAGGTCAGGACCTTCTGCACCAACAGCGGCAATGCCCATGTCGTCAAGGAGAAGTATGTAACCGAGAGAGGTGATATCTGGTACAGCGTGAACGGACATGCTTACGCTGCGGACGAGTCAAGGAACAATGGCCTTGTAAACTTCGCAATCCTCAAGACTGTGCGCTTCACTGAACCTCTGGCTTCTGGCCAGGAGTTTGCAGAGCATCTTGGCGTCATGGCAGCTCTTATGGGAGGCGGCAAGCCTCTGATGCAGAGAGTCGGTGACTTCAGGATGGGCAAGAGAAGCAAGGTTGCTACGTTCAATGACGATCTTTATGATTTCCAGCCATCGCTGAAGGACTGCTGTCCGTCTGATATATCGCTCGCCATGCCTTCCAAGATCCTTCGGTATATCTGGTCCGGCATGAAGAAGCTTGATACGATAATACCAGGCATACTCCATCCATCTACGATCATGTACTATCCTGAGATCAAGTTATATGCGAACAAGCCAGAGTATAAGGATGAGCATTTCCAGGTGGCTGACAGCGTGTATTTTGCAGGTGATGGAGCTGGTACCAGCCGTGGCATCACAGGTGCCTGGGCTTCCGGCATAAGGGCTTCCGAGGGGATGGTGGAGCATCTCTGATGCTTCACTAACTTCCTGTTCTGTGCAATAATGGCAGCATGCCCAG
This sequence comes from uncultured Spirochaetales bacterium, assembly GCA_949295675.1. Taxonomy (GTDB): domain Bacteria; phylum Spirochaetota; class Spirochaetia; order Sphaerochaetales; family Sphaerochaetaceae; genus Ornithospirochaeta. The sequence goes on from CASFMA010000088.1 coordinate 22,193, forward strand.
GTGGTGAAATCGGTAGACACAAAGGACTTAAAATCCTTTGGCCTTTGGCCGTACGGGTTCAAGTCCCGTCCTGGGCATTATATCTGGAAAATCGAAATCAGGATAAATGCTTATAGTGAACTGCTCCATCCTAGCTTACGCTGGAAGATGGAGCTTCCGGGCTCTTTCTCATCCCAGGGCGTTTTGCAGAATGCTTCCATATCTCATACGAGGTATCGAAGCCTGACTTCCCAATGGTAGTGCTTTTGTCTTCCTGCCATTGGCGTTTTCTTCCGTGCTGATTCATCTCTTCGTTATCGGTATTGTTCATCTTATGGTTGGAAATCAGGTGCATTAGCTATATACTATGTGTGTTAGATCCTTGAAATCAGCTTTAATATAAAATAATTGTATTATTTCCGATATCGGAGTAGAATTATCGTATGGAATACATGGATGTTACTGAAGCTGCCAGAAAATGGGGCGTTACGGATAGGAGAGTAAGGATCCTCTGCAATGGAGGTAAAGTCGATGGTGCTGTAAAGCTTGGATGGGCATGGATCATCCCAGCGGATACTGAGAAGCCTTCAGATGGAAGGAAGCTGAGGCCGATCAAGACAAGGAACATAAGACCTGGCAGCGTGGATATCGATGGCATAAAGGCACTGCAGGAGGAGTTCCCTCTGGATGGAAGCATTGCAGGCAGCAAGGGGTTTGCCGCTGTCGTATCAAAAAGCATAAGGTCGCTTCTCGCGATAAGCGGCGAGGATGTAAGCGAGAAGGATATAAAGTCAATCTTCTCTGGCAAGGTCGTCTCGCATGTCTCTCTTGAGATCCATCTTGTGATAATCAACTTCCGTTCGCTGCTTGCGTACTTTGCAGGCCATAAGCTCCGCATGAATATCAACACGATCGAGGATATCCGCACAAGGTTCCTGCAGGGCATAAATGATATCAATCCGGCTGAGTACAGGCCTGGGCTATGCCGCTTCCCGTTCCGTGGTGAGGAGAGGGCATCCATAGATATGCAGATGATAGCTGCATTCCAGCAGTGGGAAAGCGCATGGCAGAATTACCATCCGCTCACAGCCGGCACCATACTCTATGCAGAGATGCTCCGCATAGAGCCATATGAGGAGTATCCTGAGATCTTCGCATATCTCGTGCTTGCGTCAGTATTGCTTCCTAACGGCATATTGCCGCCTATCATATCGATGGATGATGGGGATGAGCTCAGGGCTGCATTCCTTCTGGCTGCAAAGCGCGGTAACTATTCTGATCTTTCCTCGTTTATAGAGAAAAGGATCTTTGACGCCTATAAGGAGGCGGGTAATGTATGACACGCTCATAACCGGAGCGACGATAATCGACGGAAGCGGCAGCAGGCCATATAACGCGAATGTCGCTCTCTTCGGGGACAGGATTGTCTTCATCGGAAAGGAAGGGATCTCAAGGGCCAGACGTCAGATAGATGGACGGGGCCTTGTGCTTGCGCCTGGCTTCATTGATATCCACACCCATACAGAGCTTGAGGCGCTTCGCCGCAACACGATGACAGCGCGCCTCATGCAGGGTATAACGACAGATGTCTCAGGCAACTGCGGTATCGGTGTCTTCCCAGTCTCTTCCGGGCTTGCCAAGGCTGTCGAGGATGTCCTTGGCACCTATCCTGTATGGTCATGGTCAGACTACAGGTCATTTCGTGACACCTTGATAAGCAGAGGCATCGGGATAAACGAGGCTCTTCTCGTCTCCCATACAGCTGTCCGCCTGGCTGCGATGGGGGAGGATGCTGGAAGGGAGGCGACAGATGATGAGATAGACCGTATGTGCCAGATCCTCTCCGATGAGCTTGATAAAGGCGCCCGCGGCTTCTCTTCTGGCCTGTACTACGCGCCTTGCGTATTTGCATCCAGGAAGGAACTTCTGCGTCTGCTATCTGTCGTGAAGGAAAAAGGCAGGCTCTTTTCCGTGCATCACAGATGCGAGGGCGATGATGTCGAGGTGTCACTGGCAGAGGTCCTGTCCCTTGCTGCAGAGAGCGGGGTACGCCTTGAGGTATCTCATCTCAAGGCCATCGGAAAGGAAAACCAGCATAAGGTGGATAACCTGCTGAGAATGATCGAGGATGCCAGATCCGGCGGTGTTGACGTGAAGTTCGACCAATATCCTTACACATTCGGCTCGACAAGCCTGTTCTCTCTCCTTCCTCCTTCAATCCTCGCACATTCCAGGCTTGAGCAGCGCCTTGCCCTTAGCCTTGAGAACGAGAGGGAGGATATAAGGAAGGAGATGCTCCACCCGTCAGGATGGGACAGCATCTACTCAATGGTCGGCCCTGATGATATCAAGGTGATATACCTTGAGAACGGAAGGAAGTATTCGGGCATGACTCTCTCTGAGATAGGCAGGGAGAGGGGAGAGGACCCTCTTGATGCACTTTTCGACTTGCTTTCAGAGGAGACGGGCCTTGCCGTGATGGAAGATATAACGGAAAGCGAGGAAAGCCTCCTGAAGATAATGGCACATCCTCTCATGTGCTTTGGTTCAGATTCCCTGTACTCATCGCCGATTCCGCATCCAAGAAGCCGCCATGCAGCAGTTGAGTTCCTGTCCAGCTATGTGATCGGACGCTCCCTCATGCCGCTTGAGGAAGGTATCAGGAAGCTTTCAGGAGAGGCCAGCGACAGGCTTTCGCTGCCAGACAGGGGATATATCAGGGAAGGGTATAAAGCCGATATGGTGCTTTTCGATCCATCCAAGCTCGCTGTCGACGGTGATTCGAACAAGGGTATTGATTACGTCTTCGTAAACGGCGCGGCCGCGGTGGAGAACGGAGAGCCGACAGGTACGCTCTCCGGCCAGGTCATCTGATCTTACTCGTTCTCGAATGATGCAAGGAACTTCCTTGTCCTCTCTTCTCTTGGATCTGAGAACAATGAGGTTCCTTCCTCTACTATCACGCCACCATCCATGAATATGGCATTGTCTGATATCGCTTTTGCGAAGTGCATCTCATGCGTCACGACAGCCATTGTCATCTTCTCTTCTGCCAAGGCTCTTATGACATGGAGTATCTCGCGTGTGAGCTCCGGATCGAGCGCTGATGTCGGCTCATCGAAGAACAGTATCTTCGGATCAAGCGCAAGCGCGCGTGCTATGGATACACGCTGCTGCTGTCCTCCTGAAAGCTGGAATGGATACATCTTTGCCTTATCCTCAAGGCCCATCTTCCTGAGAAGCCCCATAGCTTTTGCCTCGGCCTCATCCTTTCCTCTTTTCAGGACTGCCCGCTGGGCCTCTGTGACATTGCGCAGCACGGAGAAATGCGGGAAGAGATTGAATGACTGGAACACCAGGCCTGTCTTCAGCCCGATCTTCCTCTCGTTGTCCTTCTCGTAGACAGCCTTCCCGTCCATGCTCCTGAAGAGAACGTCGCCGTCTACCTCAAGCATCCCGTCATCGGCCCTCTCCAGCTGCGTTATGATCCTAAGCATTGTCGACTTCCCTGAACCTGAGGGGCCTATTATGGAAAGAACCTCGCCTTTATCGACCGTGAAGGATATATTCCTGATTATCTTCGCCTCCCCGAAAGACTTTGAGAGGTTCTGCAGATTTATCATCTTTTCCATGATCTCACCTATAATAGCCTAGCTTCTTCTCAGCCAGCGCGAAAAGCCTTGAGACGATGTAGTTCATGACGAAATAGAAAATGCCGGCTATGAATATCGGGATTGTCGAGAACTCCCTTGATGATGCTGTCTGCGCTACTCGGAAAAGCTCTGCGACTCCTATCGTCTGTGCAAGGGCTGTATCCTTTACAAGCGTTATCACCTCATTGCCGAGAGCTGGCATTATCTTCTTTATCACTTGCGGAAGGACTATGTGGAAGAATGTGTATGGCCTTGTGAATCCCAGCACCTTCGCAGCTTCCTTCTGTCCTCTGTCTATTGACTGCAGCCCAGAGCGGTATATCTCCGCGAAATATGCGCTGTAGTTCACGACGAAAGCTACAATGCAGGCTGTGAATCTGTCATATGATGTCCCAAAGATGTAGAAAGGGGCAAAATAGAAGAATATGAGCTGGAGTATGAGCGGTGTGCCTCTCATTATCTGTATGTAGAGGTCGGTTATCCACCGCACCGGGCGGATCGCGGTCATCTTGCCCTTGGCGACCACGAAGCCAAGAGGCAGTGAGAACAGCAGCGTAAGGAAGAAGATGCGGAGGGAAGTCACAGTTCCCTCCAGCATCTGCATTATAAGGCTGGCCATCTTACTTTCCGACTATTGTGATATCAGCGCCGAACCACTTTGTCGCTATCTGGGCGAGCGTTCCATCCTCTGCCATCGCCAGAAGCTGTGCGTCAACCGCATCTCTGAGCGCTATGTCATTCTTCCTGAATCCGATGGCGTATTCCTCCTCTGTAAGTGTCTGGTCAAGGATCCTGAAGTCCTTTCCAGACCTGTTTATGTTGTCATTTGCAACGAGAAGGTCCATAACGACTGCGTCGACACCTCCGATCTCAAGATCCATTAGAGCTGTCAGGTTCTCCTTGAACTCAACGATCTGGTCAATGCTCTCCTTGAATCCCGGCGTGTCGTCGATTGCTGCCTGCGCCGATGATCCTGCCTGTACACCGACCGTACCGCCTGCAAGATCCTCAAGCGTCATCACATCAGAGTCTCCCCTGACGACCACGACCTGCGCATTCCTTACATACGGAGCGGAGAATGTCATCACTTTCTCCCTTTCCGGAGTGACTGTGAATCCGTTCCAGATGCAGTCTATGTTGCCTGTTGCAAGCTCCTGTTCCTTTGCGTTCCAGTCAATCGGCTGTGGGACAAGCTCCACGCCAAGGCGGCTGGCGACTTCCCTTGCCGCATCGATATCGAAGCCAACGATCTCGCCATTCTCATCCCTGAATCCCATAGGAGGGAAGGAATCATCAAGCCCGAGTATGAAAGTGCCTTTGTCCAGCACGTCCTGAAGCGAGTTGTCTGCACCGCTCTCACCAGCGCCCTGCGCAAGAAGCATGGCGGCAGAGACAATAGCGACCGCGGCTAGAGTGATAAGTTTTCTCATGAGTATCCTCCGTCTATGCCTGGAAGTATACATTGATTGCTGACTGCATGAAAATACGAAGAATATTCGTTTTCACAATCTTTCTTGCGTATTATTATGTATCTATGCAGCTGTTTATATTCGATTTAGGGAATGTGATCATAAACAATGTCTTTGTCCTTCCTGATATGGCAAAGGCCCTCGGCATACCAGAGCCTGAGCTTATAGATGACTATATGATCTACGATACGCCATTGATGGATGGATATATGCCGCCATCAGCGTACTATGACCATATCGAGCGCAAGTTCGGCATAAGCCATATCGGCACCGACATCTTCGCGGATTTCTTCATGCCGACTGTAAACAAGCCTATGCTCTCCATCGTTGATTCGCTCAGGAGCAAGGGATTCAGATGCGTCATAGGATCCAACACATTTGAGCCGCATTCGAGGATAGTCGAGGCAATGAAGCCCGATGTGCTTTCTCATTTCGATCATTACTATGCTTCCCATGTTATCCATTTATCGAAGCCTGAGCCCGCATTCTTCAGGTATATCGCACAGCAAGAGGGATATGATTATGGAAATATATCCTTCACTGACGATCTTGCAAGGAACATAGAAGCTGCACGTTCGCTGGGAATCGAGTGCCTGCATTATGCCGGCGATGACAAGGATGAGCAGGCGATGGCATTCTTTTCAAGATATCTGAAGTAGGTTGTCCGGACAGATGCAGATGATGAATGCGAATCAGATTCATGCCCTGATATGGCTGTGATTGCGCAGTCTTGAGAGCCCGGGGAAGGGACAGCTGCCGCCAGCCTTCAGGTTTCTATATCTGTTATTCTTGGTTATATATGCAATTAGCTATGCACGGCTTATTATATTGTGCTTTTTGATATCGAAAATCCTGCATTTTTATCGAAATTCTATCCACATTTGTTGACATTCCCGATAAAGGAGGCGTATAAGAATCGTAAGGAAAAGAAATCTTAAAAAGGAGGAGAGCATGTTTATTTCCAACATTCCAGCTTCTATCCTCCTATCTGTCATCATCCTTACACGCTGAACCACGGTTTCAGAGTTTTGATGATGCGTTGAGGCCCGTGGTGAAGAAGAACACGGGCTATTTTTTTTCCTTAAAGGAGTCAAATGGTGGAGAGCAGCAGAAAGGACAGCTATACACTGGCTATCCTCGTGAACAACAAGTCTGGAGTGCTGATGAGGGTCGTTGCGCTCTTTTCCAGGCGCAGATACAACATAGATTCACTCTCTGTGAGCGAGACTGAGAGCCCTGACATAAGCCGAATCACGATCGTTGTCCATGGTGACAGGGCCATCACGGAGCAGATTATCCGCCAGGTTGAGAAGCTTATAGATGTGCGCAAGGTATATGAGATGACAAGCGAGGGTTCAATACAGAGGGAGCTTGTTCTGATAAAGCTTTCCGCTGATGAGGCTACAAGGACCCATCTTGTCGAGATAGGCGAGCTTTTCAAGGCAAAGGTGATAGATGTCACGCCATCTACGATCACGATGCAGCTTACAGGCAGCCTTGAGAAGCTTGATTCATTCCTGGAGCTTGTCAAGCCATACGGCATCGTAGAGCTTGTCCGCACAGGCATTACAGCTCTCGAACGTGGTTCGAGACCTTTATCGGAAACTACTTTCGGTGACGAAGGCTAATAATAGGAGATGCGATTATGAGTACAATGTATTATGAGAAGGATGCAGATCTCTCACTTCTTAAAGGCAAGAAAGTTGCCATCATCGGATACGGCAGCCAGGGCCATGCCCATGCACTGAATCTTCATGAGTCAGGTGTCGATGTCGTAGTAGGCCTCTACAATGGCTCGAAGAGCTGGGCAAGGGCAGAGGAAGCAGGCCTGAAGGTCATGACAACAGAGGATGCTGTCAAGTGTTCTGATATCGTGATGATCCTCGTGAACGATGAGAAGCAGGCCAAGCTTTATCATACATCGATCGAGCCATATCTCAGGAAGGGTATGTATCTTGCTTTCGCGCATGGATTCAACATCCATTTCGGACAGATCGTTCCTCCTGAGGATGTCAATGTGATAATGATCGCTCCTAAGGGACCTGGCCATACTGTAAGAAGCCAGTATCAGGAGGGAAAGGGAGTTCCTTCCCTTATCGCAGTGTATCAGGATCCATCTTGTGACAGCGAGAAGGTCGCCCTTGCATATGCTGCTGCCATAGGTGCAGGAAAGGCCGGTATCTTCGTCACTACATTCAAGGAAGAGACTGAGACAGACCTTTTCGGTGAGCAGGCTGTTCTCTGCGGCGGCGTCTCTCATCTCATCAAGGCTGGCTTCGATACGCTTGTGGAGGCTGGCTATCAGCCGGAGATGGCATACTTCGAGTGCTGCCATGAGATGAAGCTTATCGTCGATCTCATCAACCAGGGTGGGCTCACATTCATGAGGTATTCCTGCTCTGACACAGCTGAGTATGGTGACTATGTCTCTGGCCCTAGGGTGATCACCGATGATACGAAGAAGGCAATGAAGGGCATCCTCACAGATATCCAGAACGGAACATTCGCACGCAACTGGCTTCTTGAGAACCAGGTCGGCAGGCCTTTCTTCAACGCCACGAAGAGAATGGAGAAGGAGTCGCTGCTTGAGAAGACAGGCGCCAAGCTCAGATCTCTTATGAGCTGGCTCAAGAAGTAAGCGAAGGCGGAGGAAAAGATGGCAGAGCATATCTACATATTCGACACGACACTTAGGGATGGAGAACAGGCTCCGGGCTACAGCATGAACCTGGAGGAGAAGATCAGGATGGCCAGGCAGCTTGAGACCCTAGGGGTTGATATAATCGAGGCAGGCTTTGCCATCTCTTCTCCGGGGGATTTCGAGTCTGTCGAGGCTATTTCGAAGGCTGTGAAGAACATCACGGTCGCATCTCTTGCCCGTTCGCTCAAGAAGGACATAGATGCGGCTTATGAGGCTGTCAAAGGCGCAGAGAGCCCGAGGATACATGTCTTCCTTGCTTCCTCTGATATCCATCTCCAGTACAAGCTGAAGATGACGCGCGATGAGGCTTATGAGAGGATGGAGGAAAGCGTCAGGTACGCACGCTCCCTCTGCCCGGACATCGAGTTCTCACTGGAAGATGCCACCCGAACCGACCTCGACTACATGTGCCGCCTGGTGGAAGGTGCTATCAAGGCTGGCGCTACGACGATAAATCTTCCTGATACGGTAGGCTATGCCTCTCAGGAGGATATCGCCGAGATGGTGTCAAGGGTACGCAACAGCGTGCCTAATATCGACAAGGCGATAATATCAATGCACTGCCATGATGACCTCGGGCTTGCTGTGGCTAATTCCCTTGCTGGCGTGAAGGCCGGGGCCAGGCAGATCGAGTGCACGCTCTGCGGAATAGGTGAGAGGGCAGGAAACGCCTCGCTTGAAGAGGTAGTCATGGCAATGAAGACACGTCCTGACCTCTATCCGTATGAGACCAACATCAAGACAGAGGAGCTTTTCAGGTCTGCGCGTCTTCTTTCGACGATAACAGGCGTGAAGATCTTCCCTTCGAAGGCAATAGTCGGCGATAACGCGTTTGCCCATGAGTCCGGGATACACCAGCATGGCATGATGGCTAATTCCAAGACTTATGAGATAATGACTCCTGAGAGCGTCGGGGTTGTAAAGACCAATTATGTCCTTGGGAAGCATTCCGGCCAGCATGCTTTCAGGAAGAAGCTTGAGGATCTTGGCTTTGTTCTTCCAGATAGCGAGGTCGCTGAGCTTTTCTCGGCGTTCAAGAATCTCTGCGACAGGAAGAAGAACATCACGGATAGGGATATCATAGCTCTTGTGGAGTCCACTGAGCATAACAGCGAGAAGAAGATATGGTCGCTGGTCTCCTACGTCGTGAACAGCGGAAACAAGATGACAAGCACAGCCTGCATAGACCTGCAGAAGGATGACAAGGTATATGAAGGCATCGCATCCGGAACCGGTCCTGTATATGCAGCGCTCCGTGCTGTTGAGAAGATCATCCGCCATCCGTTCTCCCTTGAGGATTACCAGCTCCAGGCTGTCACTGAGCATCGTGATGCCCTTGGAGAGGCGATCGTCAAGATTTCCGACGGGGCTAATGTATACAGGGGAAGGGGAGTATCGACAGATGTCATCGAGGCTTCGATCCTCGCATGCCTTTCTGCTGTCAACAGGATGCTTGATGGAGAGTCTGCATCCATAACAGGCGGCAGCAGCGCGATAAAGATGTCATTCGATAACGATATGCTCATGGGGCATACTGATAAGGAGGCCTGATATGCCGATGACGATTACGGAGAAGATACTTGCCGCGGCTTCCCATGAAAGCTCTGTCCATCCTGGGCAGCTCATCATGGCGGACCTCTCTCTTGTGCTGGGCAATGACATAACATCCCCGGTAGCTATCAAGGAGTTCCCGAAGTTCGGCAAGAGTTCGGTGTTCGACAAGGACAAGATCGCGCTTGTCCCTGATCATTTCACTCCTAACAAGGATATAAAGGCTGCGGAGCAGTGCGCCTGCGTCAGGGCATTTGCCGCTGCAGAGAATATAACCAATTACTTTGAAGTCGGAGAGGTCGGTGTTGAGCATGCGCTTCTTCCGGAGAAGGGCCTTGTCACTGCCGGTGATGTCGTGATCGGGGCAGACAGCCATACATGCACGTATGGAGCGCTTGGTGCATTCTCAACAGGTGTCGGCTCTACCGACATGGCCGCGGGGATGGCTATAGGAAAGGCATGGTTCAAGGTCCCGCCATCGATCAAGTTCGTCCTTAAGGGCTCTCTGAGGCCTAGGGTCACCGGAAAGGATCTAATACTGAGCATCATAGGTATGATCGGAGTGGATGGAGCCCTTTACAAGGCAATGGAATTTGCAGGGGATGGCGTTGCTTCCCTTTCCATGGATGACAGGTTCACCGTCTCTAACATGGCGATAGAGGCTGGTGCGAAATGCGGGATCTTCCCCGTTGATGAAAAGACTCTCTCATATCTGAAGGAGCATGGCGCTAAGGAGCCTAAGGTATTCTCGTCAGATCCTGATGCGGCTTACGAGAAAGTATATGAGATAGATCTTGCTGCCCTCAGCCCGACTGTCGCTTATCCTCATCTTCCCGAGAATGCCCATGATGCAAAGGACGGTAAGGATATAAAGATCGACCAGGTTGTCATCGGAAGCTGCACCAACGGCCGTCTTTCTGACCTCAGGGCCGCTGCCGAGATCTTCCGTGGCCGTCATGTGGCAAAGGGCATGCGCGCCCTCATAATCCCAGCGACTCCTCGTATATGGAGGGAGGCTATGGATGAAGGCCTGTTTGATATCTTCACAGATGCAGGCTGCGTGATATCACCGCCTACATGCGGTCCATGCCTCGGTGGCTACATGGGCATACTCAGCAAGGGCGAGAGATGCGTGTCCACGACCAACCGCAACTTCGTCGGAAGGATGGGACACCCTGAGAGCGAGGTTTATCTTGCCTCGCCGTATACGGCGGCGGCATCTGCCGTCACTGGCTATATTACAGATCCGGAGGGTTTTTGATGAAGGCTGAAGGTAAGGTTTTCCGCTATGGGAACAATGTGGATACAGATGTTATCATCCCTGCCCGCTACCTGAATACGTCAGATCATGCCGAGCTTGCGTCTCATTGCATGGAGGATATTGACCCGGAGTTCAGGAGCAATGTGAAGAAGGGCGATATAATCGTGGCCGGCCGCAATTTCGGCTGTGGCTCATCCCGTGAGCATGCCCCCATAGCGATCAAGGAGTCTGGCGTAAGCTGCGTGATTGCGGAGTCATTCGCACGCATATTCTACAGGAATTCGCTGAATATCGGGCTGCCGATACTGGAATGCAAGGCAGCTTCTGAGGAAATCGCCGCAGGGGACAGGGTGTCGGTGGATTACTCTACTGGCGTCATCACCGATGAGACGACAGGCAGGACATACAAGGCGGAGCCGTTCCCTCCGTTCATGCAGCGTCTCATACAGTCCGGCGGGCTTGCCGCATATATCAAGGAGAATTACTGATGGATATGAAGATAGCTCTCGTTCCGGGAGATGGAATAGGCCCTGATATCGTTGAAGAGGCTGTCAGGGTGCTGGACCGCGTAGCCTCGAAGTTCGGTCATGATATCGAATATAAGGAGATTGATGCCGGCGGCATCTCAATCGATAAGTACGGCATACCTCTTACTGAGGATGCCCTTGAGAGCGCGAAGGCATCGGATGCGGTCCTGCTCGGCGCCGTCGGAGGTCCTCGGTGGGACAGCCTTCCTGGAGCCAAGAGACCTGAGAAGGCGCTTCTTGGGCTGAGAAGCGGGCTGGGGCTTTTCTGCAATTTCCGTCCGGCAGTGATCTATCCGGAGCTCGCTGACGCATCCCCTCTCAAGGATTCGATCATAGGAAAGGGTGTCGATCTTCTTGTTGTCAGGGAACTTACCGGAGGCATATATTTCGGCGAGCGCGGCAGAAGCGATGATGGCGAGGAAGCATATGACACGATGCGCTATTCCAGGATGGAGATAACGCGCATAGCGAGGAAGGCGTTTGAAGCTGCGATGCTGAGGAAGAGGCATGTGACGCTTGTCGATAAGGCCAATGTGCTTGAGTCATCAAGGCTCTGGAGGGAGACTGTCTCGGCCTTGGCTCCATCATACCCTGATGTGACGCTTGACTTCATGTATGTTGATAATGCGTCGATGCAGCTTGTCCAGGATCCTTCGCGCTTCGATGTGGTGCTTACCGAGAATATGTTCGGCGATATCCTTTCAGATGAAGCCTCGATGATAACAGGATCGATCGGGATGCTTTCATCTGCATCGCTCAGGGAGGACAGCTTCGGCATGTACGAGCCTATACATGGCTCTGCGCCCGATATTGCCGGGCAGGATATCGCGAATCCTATTGCCACGATACTTTCAGCTGCGTCAATGCTCAGGTACTCATTCTCGCTGGAGAAGGAAGCTGAAGCGATAGAGGACGCTGTGAAGAGCGCGCTTGCAGATGGCATCCGCACGCGTGATATAGCTGTCGAAGGTGAGAAGATTGTCGGCACCAAGGAGTGCGGCAGGGAAATCGGGGAGAGAATCTGATGCGATCTGATCTGATGAAGAAAGGTGCGGAAAGGGCTCCGCACCGGTCATTGATGAAAGCCCTTGGCTGGACTGACAGGGAGATAGAGATGCCGATAATCGGCGTTGTCTGCGCCCAGAATGAGATAATCCCAGGCCATATGGAGCTTCACAGGATAGCTGAAGCCGTGAAGGCCGGGGTAAGGGAGAATGGAGGGAATCCTGTTGAGTTTCCTGTCATCGGGGTATGCGATGGCATAGCAATGGGACACAAGGGGATGAAGTATTCACTTGCGTCAAGGGAGCTTATAGCAGACAGCATAGAGGTCATGGCGACGGCACATCCGTTTGATGCGCTTGTATTCATCCCGAACTGCGACAAGATCGTCCCTGGGATGCTGATGGCTGCAGCCCGCCTGGACCTGCCTTCCATATTCGTTTCAGGCGGTCCTATGCTTGCAGGGCACATCAAGGGTGGTGACAAGAAGGGAATGAGCCTGTCATCGATGTTTGAGGCTGTCGGAAGATATGCGGATGGCAAGATGAGCGATGAGGAGTTCCTTGACTGGGAGAACAGCGCATGTCCATCATGCGGCTCATGCTCCGGGATGTATACTGCAAACTCCATGAACTGCCTCTGCGAGGCTATAGGTATGGCCCTGCCTGGCAATGGCACTGTCCCGGCTGTCTACTCAGAGAGACTCAGGCTTGCAAAGGATGCGGGGTTCCAGGTAATGGAGCTTCTGAAGAAGGGGATCACTGCACGCAGCATAATGACAGAGAAGGCTTTCCGCAACGCACTTAGCGTGGACATGGCCCTTGGCTGCTCGACAAATACAATGCTGCATCTTCCAGCGATAGCCCATGAGAGCGGTATAGAGATCGATATATTCGAGGCCAATGATATAAGCCGGAAAGTCCCTAATCTCTGCCACCTCGCTCCAGCAGGACCGCATCACATGGAGGATCTCTATCAGGCTGGCGGCGTCATGGCAGTGATGAAGGAGCTTGATAAGCGTTCTCTCCTGTCCCGTAATCTCATCACAGTCACCGGTGACACCATAGCTGCCTCATTTAATGCGGCAAGGAATACAGATCCGGAGGTCATCAGGCCTATAGACAATCCTTATTCCCAGACAGGCGGCATTGCGGTGCTTTCAGGCACGCTCGCTCCTGAGGGCGCTGTTGTCAAGAAAAGCGCTGTGGCTCCTGAGATGCTTGTCCATAAAGGCCCTGCACGTGTATTCAACAGCGAGGATGAGGCAATTGCTGCGATATTCGGGAAGAAGATCAGGCCCGGCGATGTGATCATCATCCGCTATGAAGGCCCGAAGGGTGGACCTGGAATGCGCGAGATGCTGAGCCCGACATCTGCCATACAGGGGATGGGCCTTGGAACATCGGTCGCGCTGATCACCGATGGCCGCTTCTCCGGGGCGACACGTGGCGCATCCATAGGCCATGTATCGCCAGAGGCAGCCTCAGGCGGTCCGATCGGACTTGTCGAGGAAGGGGATGAGATCCTTATAGACATTCCGAATGAGAAGCTTGACCTGCTTGTCGATGAGAGCGTGCTCGCTGAGAGAAGGAAGAACTACAAGGCTCATGAGAGCGATATAAAAGGCGGATATCTCTACAGATATTCAAAGCATGTCACATCCGCACGTCAAGGTGCGGTCTTACTGGAGGACTGATTGAAGATAACAGGTGCAGATATAATAATCGAATGCCTTGTCGAGCAAGGTGTTGATACAGTCTTCGGCTATCCTGGCGGACAGGTCATCCCTCTTTATGATGCGATCTACCGCAACAAGGGAAGGATACGCCATATACTCACTGCCCATGAGCAGGGGGCAAGCCATGCGGCAGATGGCTATGCCCGATCTACAGGAAAGCCCGGAGTCTGCATAGCTACGTCCGGCCCCGGCGCGACGAATCTCGTCACGGGCCTAGCGACTGCGTACATGGATTCTGTCCCGATGATTGCGATAACAGGCAATGTCCCGACTCCGCTCCTTGGGAAAGACAGCTTCCAGGAAGTCGATATCGCAGGCATCACGCTTTCGATAACAAAGCATAACTATATCGTGAAGCGCGTAGAGGATCTTGCGCCCACGATAAGGGAGGCCTTCTACATTGCGAAGGAAGGCCGCCCGGGACCTGTCCTGATAGATGTGCCGAAGAACGTGCAGGAGGCTCTCTATGATTTTGAGAACATGCCTGTGAAGGAAGCGGTACCTGTCCAGTCAAGGCTGAAGGCAAGGGACCTTGAGCAGGCTGCGGAGCTTATCAAGGCATCTGAGCGCCCGATGTGCTATGTTGGAGGCGGGGTCATAAGGTCTGATGCGTCTGACCTGCTTTGTAAGTTCGTCGAACGCATAGACGCGCCTGTCGGTTCATCGCTGATGGGACTTGGCGCCATACCTCCTGACTCCCCGCGCTTTACCGGAATGATAGGCATGCACGGCACAAGGCTGTCGAATGTCTCGATCAACAACTGCGATCTTCTCATAGTGATTGGTGCGAGGTTCTCCGACAGGGTGATATCAAAGAGCAGCACATTCGCCCGCCAGGCACGTATCGTGCAGATCGACGTTGACCCTGCTGAGTTCAACAAGAACATCATGACGGAGGTCCATGTCGTTGCTGATATAAAGATAGCTTTGGAGCGCCTTCTTGGACTGATTCCGGAGAAGCTTGACCACAGTGCATGGATGGCCGAGATAGCCGAAAAGCGTGCGAGATTCCCTCTGAAGGTCTCAACGGCGTCGTCAAGGGCCAAGGAAATCATGGAGGCTCTTGACAGTGTCATGCCAGATGACAGCTATATCACGACAGAGGTCGGCCAGCATCAGATGTGGGCAGCGCAGTTCCTGCAGAGGCACAGGCCTCGCCGCTTCCTGACATCAGGCGGCTTGGGGACTATGGGATATGGCACAGGTGCGTCGATCGGAGCGCAGGTCTCGCATCCTGGGGCGCGTGTCGTGAACATCGCAGGGGATGGATCCTTCAGGATGAACTGCAACGAGCTTGCCACGATTGCACGCTATCAGCTGCCTATAGTGATACTTGTCATGAACAACCACGCGCTTGGCATGGTTAGGCAGTGGCAGACGCTTTTCTACGACCATCATTACTCAGAGACTACTCTCGATACGCCTCTTGACTGGGTCAAGCTTGCATCGGCCTATGGCATAGAGGGAATGAGGATGCTTCCTGACGATGATCCGAAGGAGGTTCTGGACAAGGCCCTCAAGCTTGGCAAGGCCGTTGTCATCGATGCGATAATCCCGACAGATGACAAGGTTTATCCTATGGTTGCCCCGGGTGCGTCCATCTCGGATATGATAGGCTATCTTGATATGGAATCGCTGGGATAGACAGCCAGCTCTATTCTCAAAAATGCCTTCCCATGGTACGATGCCGATGTGCAGAGTATACGGAAGGCATTTATTGTTTTGCTTCTTTCCCTTTCAACGCTTTCATTGGGTGCCGTGTCGTTCAGTGCCGGCTTGACTGGAGGCTACAGGGAAAGCGAGGAGCATACCCCATACAACGGGGAGCTTGCTTTCTCTGTCTCTGACTTCTCGCTCTGGGCGAGGGTTCAGGGCAACGAGCGTATCGATATATCATTGGAGTACGGGAATAATCAAGGGAATACGATAGAGCATATATTCAATATCCATACCGCGATCTATCCATCTCTTGGGTGGTTCGCAGATGCTGAATATGAGTTCACCCAGACATTCAGATGGAGCTTCTTCTCAATAGGGTATGGGCTTGGCATACAGGCAGGCATCCTCTGGAGTGACTTGCTCAGCGATCCTCTTTTCTCGCTTTCCCCTATAATCGACGCGAACATAGGGTTGCATTTCGGTCCGGTCGATCTTGTTGGATATCTTTCCATGGATCATATCGCGGAAAGGGAGTTCAAGGCCCTTCCTGTGGTCGGAGCCACGCTTTCATGGCGTATCGGCGGGCATAGCACGATCTATGCAGATGCGTATCTGAAGATGGCAGAGTATCTTGTAGATCCAAGTGTGATGTTCTCAGGCTGGGCTGTGCGTGTCGGATACGTCTACAGGGGGAGGATAGTATGAGAAAGGCAGTGATAATCCTTGTTGCGTCTCTGATTATTTCTTCCTGCTCATTCCCCTCAAGCATAATGCAGGGTGTCTCCGGAAATCCATTCAAGCCTTCGTACCAGCTGTCTGAGCCTCTTTCCTCAGAGAATATCTTCAACCCTCCAGTCTCTCCTGAGGTGCCGCCGGAAGAGGTCGTTCCGCCAGCGCAGCCTGCAGAGCCGCTTGCGGAGGGCGCTGATGAGTTCACGTTCGTCATGATCGCCGATCCTCATATCAACCGCACTGATACAGGCGTGGCACAGCATACTGAGGAATTCATAAGCTTCCTGGAGCAGCAGGCCGCAGCCGGCACGGTCTATCCTTTCATCGTGTGTCTTGGCGATCTTGTCGACAATGGCGATATATATGACAGCCAGGCACAGGATTTCATAGAGACGGCCAGAGGCTATACAGAGCTGAAGAACTTCATATACGTCCTTGGCAACCATGATATCAGGACACATTCAAAGTCAGAATGGGAATCTGAGTACAATGTGCTGACACCCGGCCATGATGTATCAAGGATGATCAGATACTCATACAAAGGCGTGTCTATATACAAGCTTGACAACTCATCCCGGATATTCGGCAAGGATCAGCTTGCCATGCTGGAGGAAGCTCTCAGGAATGATCCGAATGAATACAGGATCTTCCTTGCCCATGAGGTTGTTGCGACAGGAGGTTCGCTTGATCAGTCGACAGTGCTTTTCGGCTCGGAGGCTGGCGAGCTTCTCAGG
>CASFMA010000089.1 GCA_949295675.1 uncultured Spirochaetales bacterium
CATGGCTGTGCCACCTGATTGGGCTAATTTCATTTCCATGCTATACTCCTACCAATGGCGGAAGGCATGACTACATACGAAGTAACGGCTACGAGAAAAAGGCCCCAGGATTTTGATTATCTTGTAGGGCAGGATTTTGTCGTCTCAACGCTTGAGAACGCAATAAAGGAAGGAAGGATCGCGCATGCCTATCTGTTCTCAGGACCAAGAGGAGTCGGCAAGACAAGTTCCGCGAGGCTTCTGGCCAAGGCTCTGAACTGCCAGCGCGGGATGAGTGCCCACCCATGCGGAGTCTGCGACTCCTGCCGGGAGATCGCCCAGGGCAAGTCTGTTGATGTGATAGAGATAGACGGTGCATCGAATACGAGCGTCAATGATATCAGGAACATAAAGGAGGAGATAATGTTCCCTCCCCAGTCTTCCCGGTACAAGATCTACATAATCGATGAAGTCCACATGCTCTCCACTTCCGCATTCAACGCATTGCTCAAGACCATCGAGGAACCGCCTGAGTACATAATATTCATCTTTGCGACGACTGAGCTGCAGAAGGTGCCAGCGACTATACGTTCACGCTGCCAGCAGTTCCGTTTCTCGCTTATCAGCCAGAGCCTGATAATGAAGTGCTTGAAGAGCGCTGCTGATGATATAGGCATAAAAGCCGATGAGGATGCGCTTTTCTGGATAGCAAAGGAAGCAACAGGGTCGATGAGGGATGCCTATACCCTCTTTGACCAGGTAGCATCATTCTCAGGGGACCATATAACGCTGGACAAGATCAGGGAGAAGCTTTCGATAGCAGGATTCTCCGCCATCTCAGGCATAGTGTCCAGGACGCTATCAGGAAAGCCCGGGGAAGCACTGGAGAGCCTTGGGAAGCTCTTTGAGGATGGAGTATCACCTGAGCAGATCGTGAAGGACAGCGCGGACTTCTTCAGGACCATACTGCTGTACAAGGAGGGGATAAGACGTACTGAGCTTCTAGGCTCTTCCCTCTCCGACATCCCGGAGGACATCGTTGACGCTCTTTCAAGGGAGCAGATCGAAGCGGCCCTCAAAGCCTTTCTTTCACTGTACAGGGACCTGAGATACTCACTCTCACCACGCATTGAGATAGAGCTGCTGTTCTCGCGCCTGTCTTCTCTCCCTCTTCTCGCCACACCTGACACGCTCGTGAAGAAGCTTGAGGAGCTTAAGAACGGAATAGCTGATGGAAACATCGTAATGAAGACACCTGTCAGGTCAGTGCCGATGCAGCAGATAGCTGCGGTACAGGCATCACCTGCACCTACTGCGGCAGAAGATGCGGATGATGAAGAGGCAGATGCCGGCGGAAATGAAAGAGAGCTTGCCATCCAGGATATCCCGGCCATTGCAGAATGCCTGTCGAAAGCTGGCAAGAGCGTAGAGGCAAGATACATAAGATCCGTGGAGAAGATAAGGAAGGACAGCAACGGTGCATACATTCTTTCAGTGAAGCAGCCTCTTGCATACAACTGCCTGAAGAATGCCGAGAAAGATCTTGCGAAGGCCATCGCGTCAGCGACAGGAGAGGGCTTCAGGATAAAGCTCAGCCTTGAAGATGACAAAGCTGTGAAAGATGATGATTTCTCTCCCGAGATGCGCAGGCTGAAGGCTTTCTTCGGAGGGCAGCTTATCCATAACAAGAACATAATAGTGAACAAGGAAGATAACGAAGATGACAGTTTCACCACTAGAAATGATGAAGAGAATCAGTTCTCTTGAGAAGAATATCAGCGCGCTGTCCAAGAAAGCGGAAGAAATGACAGTGACAGGGGAATCAGGGGCCGGAATGGTAAAAGTGACAATGAACGCCGAGGGCGTCGTCAAGGATTTCTATATCGCGGACGAAGTATTTGCCATGAATGACAAGGACACCCTCATAACCCTTATAAAAAGCGCTCTCAACAATGCGGCGGACAAGAAGAAGATGCTTGTCACGAACCTTATAACACAGGCTGCGCAGGGTGATATAAATTGAACGCCATAGAAGATCTTGTGCGGCTGATAAAGAGGCTGCCGGGGATGGGAGAGAAGTCTGCGACGAGGCTTGCTTATCATCTCATAAGGACAGACAGCTCTTTCAACAAGGCGCTTGGGGAAGGAATCTCCACTATAAAGGACAAGATTCACCCATGCCCGGTATGCGGCTGCTACACAGAGGCAGATATCTGCGAGTACTGCAGCGATGAAAGAAGGGACAGGACAGCTCTCTGCATCGTCGAGGAGCCTCAGGATGTGCTGTCAATAGCATCATCTGGGGCCTTCAATGGCGTTTTCCATGTATTGGGAGGCGCGATAAACCCGCTTGATGGAATCGGCCCTGAAGCCCTCTCCTTCCCATCGCTGATGAAAAGGATCAATGAAGGAAGCTTCAAGGAAGTCATAATAGCGACGAACCCCACAGAAGAAGGCGACACCACAGCTCTTTACATAAGGCATCTTCTCAAAGACAGGGATGACATCGTCCTTACAAGGCTCGCATCAGGCCTCCCGATAGGAGGGGATCTCGGCTATGCCGATAAACTTACCCTCGCGCGGTCAATGCGTGGACGCATCAGGCTTTGAGAGCGCAGAGACAATACCCTCAAGGGAAAGCCCTATCAGCAGAAGGAACAAAGCCGGGAATATGACCATCCAAGGGGCGATGCCCATGACTGGCCTCGCCTCTGACAGGATGGAGCCAAGTGTCGGAATAGTCACTGGAACGCCGCATCCAAGGAAGGAAAGAGAAGCTTCAGACAGGATTGAAGAGGAGAATACAGACACAGACTGCAGTGCGATATAAGGCAGCACGTCAGGGAGTATATGCCTCAGGAAGACATAGCCATCCCTTTTCCCGAGTCCTTCCGCAAAAAGCACATAATCCTCTCCCCTTGATACTATCACGCGCGAATATGCTGTTGTCGCGATATTCGCCATCTGTCCGAGCGAAAGCACTGCAACCAGCTTCATGATGCCAGGGCCTGACAGGGCATTAAGGAAAAGAGCCAGGATAACAGGCGGGACTGTCTTGATAGTAAGGATCGCCGTAAGGAATGCAGGATTCGGTATCCTCCAGACAGAGAAGAGAAACGATAGGGCTATTCCTGCGGCAAATGATATTGCCGTTATGGCCGATGCGATCGCCAATGATACAAGAACCCCCTGCCCTATCCGTCCGGCCAGATCACGGCCGAACGTGTCACTGCCCATGATATGCTCTGAAGACGGAGGGGAAAGCCTGCTGGATGTATCGACATGGCTTTCTCCCGCAATAGCTGCTGATATGATGACAACAACCGCGAGAAGGAAAAGTCCTGAAAGAAGCCTCTTCACCTTGACCTCCTTATCCTTGGGTCTATGGCAGGAAGGATGCCTTCAAGGAAGAAGAATATGATCGATGCCGACAGTGAGAGCAAGATCATGATAGTCCCTGCAAGCTGCCCATCGCGTGAAAGCGCGGCATCAACAAGAAGCGAGCCTATCCCAGGCAGTGAATATACAGTCTCAACTACAGCTGCTCCTCCGATTGCCGAGACCAGAGACTGCGAGATCAATGACAGAAGCACGGGAAGCGCCGGCTTCATCGCGCTCTTCACAGCAAGATCCTTCTTCCTCATGCCCATAGATAGCGCGAAAAGCGAGTACTGGCTTTCAACCCCCTCCCTCAGGGCCTTTCTGAAAACCCTCATGTAAAGAGATGCGTGCAGGAACGCAAGAGTAAGGGATGGAAGGAACAGGGACCTCAGATAAGGAACAAATCCCCGGGATGGAGGGATATAGCCTGCAACGGGGAAAATCTTCAGCTTCATGGAGAAGACAGAGACAAGGAACATCGCCATCAGGAATGATGGCAGCACCATCAGGACCACAGAGAGACCAGAGACAGCATATCCTGCAGCCCTGTTCCCCGCACCGATCACAGACAGCGGAACAGAGAGGATGATGGCAAGGAGAAGCGACAGGAAGGCAAGAGAGAGCGTGACCGGTACGCTGTGGGAGATAAGAAGCTTTATATCATGACCAGCGGCAGTATGTCCCCACCTGCCTGTGATGAAAGAAAGAATGAAATGGAGATAGCTGTCCCAGAAGGACTTGTCAAGGCCGGCGCTAGCCCTGTATTCTGCGATCTCGCCAGATCCCGCATCCTCTGCCAATATGTACGCGGAGCTATCGCCTGCAGAGTTCCAGATGAGGGCAAAGACAAGCAATGACACCGAGAAGAATGTCAGGACAACAACAAGGGAATATCTTCCAATTCTTGCAAGCACGGATAAAGTATAGCGGGAAGAGCTAATCGGACAAAGAGGAATCCCAGAAATAGAAGCCTTCGCCCAGCGCGACACCTTCAAGATCGCTTCTTACCGCATAGACAGTAGAGTAATGGCCAGGGATAATCGCGGGAACGATGTTCCACAGATAGAGCTGAGCATCCTGCCATAGCGCTGCGGCATCATCCAAGGCACTGACATCATTCAGCGAATCCACCATGGCCAAAGCCGTCCCGTCATCAAGCCATCCCGGATTCGACTGTGAAAGATAAGACTTAAGCTGAGGCAGCGCCGTCTTCGTGTATGCCGATATAAATATGTCCCACGATGACGAATCCTTCCGCTTCTCGATGAACGAAGCCCAGTCCAGCACTATCACCTCCGTGTCGATGCCGGCCTGCTCAAGCTCAGACGAGAGCGCTATGGCTATCTTGTCGAGATTGGAAGTGTTCGATGAGAGTATGCGCACGCATTCCCCATTGTATGACGATGAAAGAAGCGAGGATGCTGCCGCTTCATCTGCCGTTCCATACGGATCAAGCGCCGTGTCCGAATGCCATAATGATTCCTTCTCCATATATGACGAATCCACCGAATACCCATAATCGCCATAGCATGCGGCCATAAGCTCATCCCTGTCCACGAGCAGCGAGAGGGCACGCCTCATCCCGATATCAGAAAAAACACCTTCCCTCTTGTTCAGCACAAGGGCAA
The DNA here is from genome assembly GCA_949295675.1 of uncultured Spirochaetales bacterium. Classification (GTDB taxonomy): domain Bacteria; phylum Spirochaetota; class Spirochaetia; order Sphaerochaetales; family Sphaerochaetaceae; genus Ornithospirochaeta. Next base: position 4,989 of record CASFMA010000089.1, read on the forward strand.
TCGTCCCGCTTTCATCACCTTCCAGAAGCCTTATGCCTTCATTCGCGGAAAGACCAGGGATATCATCAGAGAGAACGCAGTCTATAGCATCATACAGGCCGCTCTCAAGCCCAAGCCTGCGCGTCGTGCCATCAGGAACGAAGATGTAGCGCAAGGTGTCAGGCCCGGAGGACTTATCTGTGGCATATGGCTTATAGCCGTTGAACTTCCTCAGTTCTATATAATCCCCCGGATACCATTCTGAGATCATATAAGGCCCCGTTCCGATATATTCAGATATGACATACCCATCACCGAAGACCTCCTCAGGCATCATCACAGCGCTCTGCGGCGCAGATGATATCATCACAAGAAGCATCAGCAAGGATCGCTCTGAGTCTATACAGACTTTGCCATCCATCACATAGAACCTGTTGTTCCCAGCAGCTTCATCTGCCGCAGGATATACATCGAGCCACCTGTTTAGGGATGCACAGGCATCATCTGGCGCAAAGGCTGATCCATCATGGAAGATGACATCAGGCCTTATGGTGAACTCAAGGTGACGTCCATCATCAGAAAGATCGAATGAGGAAGCAAGCTCTGTCCTGATGCTGCCGTCATCATCCATCGTGACAAGCTTCTCGAATATATTGCCTACAGCGATCATCTTCCCGGATATCGAAGAATTCACCTGCACATCAAGCGTTGGCGGCTCCTGCATGAGCGCTATATCGATGGAAACATCTTCCTGCGCAGAGGAACATGAAACGAGAAGGAATAAAGACAAAAGGAAGGGCAAAAGCTTATTCATACGCAAAAAGAGCCAAGGATGACCTTGGCCCTTCTTATTCTCCTTTCTATTACTGAGGCTGCTTTCCGATATAGGCAAGGATTCCGCCATCGACATAAAGGACATGCCCGTTGACGAAATTCGAAGCATCAGAAGCAAGGAACACAGCTGGTCCCATAAGATCCTCTGTCTTTCCCCACCTGTGAGCTGGAGTCTTTGCAAGGATGAACTCATTGAAAGGATTGCCTGGAACTCTCAGAGGTGCTGTCTGCGGAGTCTCGATATACCCAGGCCCGATGCCGTTGCACTGGATGTTGTACTCGCCATACTCTGATGCGATGTTCCTTGTAAGCATCTTGAGGCCGCCCTTTGCAGCTGCATATGCGCTTACAGTCTCACGTCCAAGCTCAGACATCATGGAGCAGATGTTGATGATCTTTCCATGGCCCTGCTTGATCATGCCTGGGATAACTGCCTTTGATACAATGAAAGGTGCGTTGAGATCGACATCGACAACCTGACGGAACTCCTTAGCTGTCATCTCGACCATAGGGATCCTCTTGATGATTCCTGCATTGTTGACAAGAATATCGATCTTCCCGAGATCGTTGATGATCTTCTGTGTTGTCTCCTGGACCTGCTCCTCGTTGGTGACATCGCAGACATAGCCTTTGGCGTCGATGCCCTCTGCCTTATATGCGGCAAGGCCCTTCTCTACGAGCTCCTCCTTGATATCGTTGAAAGCGATCTTCGCGCCAGCCTTGTGCATAGCTGTTGCGATTGCGAATCCGATACCATAAGAAGCTCCTGTGATCCATGCAACCTTCCCTTCAAGGGAAAAATCCTTCATTTCCATATAACTATACCTCCTGCCCGAAGGCGACCGAGATTCATTCTAAACCACAACCGAATATATCGCAACAAACAAAAGCGGAACAATGTTCCGAATTTATAGCTTATCTATCAGCATAGAGCATTTTCCCGATGGGATCGGAAGCGTCTTCTTCTTATCAGCATCAAGAAGATGGATCGTGAAGTAGTACAGCTTCTCGCTCTCAAGCCTGATCTCCCAGCCCCTTGCATTCTTGTTTGAAAGGATGGTTATGTTGTTCTTCTTCAGGGAAAGATCCTCGATACCCATCTCTTCAAGCGACTGCATTGTCCAGTAGACAGTCTTCCTCGGAAGCGATATCTCAAGCCCTATGATGTTCTCGATCACAAGCGCTATCGTCACAAGCCCAAGCATAGGAAGATAACGTCTCTTGTTCTCGCAGTCCTCAGCTGACAGTGCAGCCCCTTCGCTCATCGGCTTGTAGATCTCCCAGACATCTCCCTGCTTCTCCGCATCGGGATGCAATGTGTCAAGGATGAAATACATGTGCCTTATGGCGCACTCGCGCGCGAAGACGAACGAACCGTAATTTATCAGGCCCTTGACGACCATGTATGTGCAGAACGAGACAACGCCGCCGCGATAACCATTGCCATCCTCAGAGAAATAGGAGGACGAGCGCGGTACTGTCGGGAACGGGTTTTCCGTGCCGAACTCATTCTCATCCTTCAGCATATCGATAAGGAATGACGCATATTCGTCATTAGGTATCTCCGCAAGAAGAGTCCAGTATGCGCCGATATGCTTGTTCTTTATGCGGTTCTCATTCTCATCAAGATCATAGTAGAACCTGTCATCGCTGTCCCACATCATCGAATTGATCCTCGTCTTCACCGAGAAGTAGATCCTCTTGTACCTGAAGGCGAGTTCCTTGTCGTTGAGTATATCCCCGATATTGGACATGTAGAGAGCGAAGATAGCAACAGCTGCATTATAGTCGACTGTATATACAGCACCTTCCCTCGGAAGGTTTCCCATATGCGTTGCAGGATATGGCACGCTGTACAGGCCATTCTGCTTCATTGCCGTCTTCTGCAGCCATGCGAAATACTTCTCCAGGTATGGAAGTATATCCTTGAGTCTCTTCTTGTTTCCTATCTTATGGTAGAACACAAACTCCACATAAGAAAGAAGAGGCAGCGACAACCCTGCGGGATTGTCCTCAGAGAACACAGGCTCGCCCGTAGCTATATCGTAGCATTCAGCTATCTGTCCATCCTCACACTGCTTTGAATAGAAGTAGTCTATCAGAGAATAGGGATTATATGACTGGTTGCTATATACCAGGAAAAGTGACGAAATTGACGCCTCGAAGAGGTTGATGATACCGCTATCAGCATGGGTGAAATAACCATCAGGGAAGAGGCTGTCCTTCTCTCCCTTATGCCAGATCTCATCCAGCCACACCCAGGTCCTGTCATACATGTCGACAAAATCCTGATCGTAAAAATGAATGCGTGGAACTAAATCCTTAACCACCGTTTTTCTCCGTTTTTCGAAGGAAAAAACCCTGATTTTTGTCCTTGAATCTCATCATACATATTATAGCAGAGGCTTTGATAAGTCAAACTAATTTTA
>CASFMA010000090.1 GCA_949295675.1 uncultured Spirochaetales bacterium
TTTCCAAGGTGAGTGGCCTGGAGTCACAGAGCTTTTCAATATAACGGCAAGGCGCTTTCCTGATAACCTCTGCTTCCATTCATTTGAGCCTGACCGCCGCCTTTCATACAAAGAGGCATGGGCGATAATCGAATCTGTCGCTGCATACCTTGAGTCAGATGGTGTCGCTGTAGGTGATAAGATCGCGGTGATAGGCCACAACAGCACTGAGTGGATAATAGCTTATTTCTCAGTCCTGAGAGCAGGCGGTGTTGTCGTTCCCTTGGATAACCAGCTCAAGGACGATGAAGTTGAGCATTTCATGGATTTCGGCGGGGTAAGCCGTGTCTTCGGTGAAGATGACAGACTCAGGTCGATCTCAGATAAATACATAAAGTATTCGATTGAAGGCGAGGGGCATTATCCATTCATAATGAACATGGATGGCGGTGTGCCGCAGGTAAAGGCCTCCTCCGGCTCAGAGCTTGCTGCAATACTCTTCACGTCTGGAACAACAGGTACGCCAAAGGGCGTGATGCTTACCCATGACAACCTTGTGTCTGATTGTTTCCTTACACAGGCAAATCTTGAGTTCAGGAGTACGGATAGGATATATGCGATCCTGCCGATTCATCATGCCTATGCGATGGAAGCTGTTGTATATCAGGCGATGAGCACGGGAGGCGCTGTAGTCTTTGGCAGGAAGCTTGCCATGACAAGGATGCTGAGTGAGATCAGGGAAGGGGAAGTCACCATCCTGATGGCTGTTCCGATGCTTTACAACAAGATGATAAGCGCTCTCATGGATGGAGTAAGGAAGAAAGGCATTGCTGTATATGGCCTTATAAGGGCTGCGATGATCTTTTCCGGATTCCTGAAGGATATGACAGGCAGGAATGTCGGAAAGAGGATGTTCCGTTTCCTTTCCTCAAAGCTCTCACTGGAGAATGTGCGTCTCTGCATCTCAGGAGGGGGGCCTCTTCCCTCATCGACTTTCAGGATGTTCAATGAGCTTGGCATCGACTTCGTCCAGGGCTATGGACTGACAGAGGCAAGCCCTATAACCCATGTGAATCCTGTAGAGGCATATAGGATATCATCAGTAGGGAAGAAGTTCCCGATGGAAGAGGTCAAGATCATCAATCCGGATAGCGAAGGAAACGGTGTCATCTGCATCAAAGGGCCTATGGTCATGAAAGGGTATTACAATAACGAGGAGGCAACGAGGGAAGTCCTTTCAGAGGATGGCTGGCTCAATACAGGGGATGTTGGACATCAGGATGAGGATGGCTACCTATATCTCACAGGACGTGAGAAGAATGTAATAATAACAGAAGGCGGCAAGAACGTATTTCCTGAGGAGATTGAGGATAAGTTCCAGCTTTACAGCGAGATTGGCCAGTGCTGCGTTGTCGGATACATGAAGAATAAAGAGAGAAGGAGCGAAGGAATCCAGATGGTGATTGTCCCATCTGAGGATTATATGAATGGCATAAGCGGCGATAAGGATATTGCAGAAAAGCATTTTGCGAAGATTGTCGCTGATGTGAACCATTCCCTTCAGTCATATAAGAGAATAGATCGCGTAAAGGTAGTTTATAAGGCACTTCCGATGACAAGCACTAAGAAGATAAAGCGCAAGGATGTTGCCGCGCTTTATGGAGGGGAGAGATGATTGAACTGAAGAGCAAGGACAGGGCATACCTCAGATCCGAGGCACAGACTATCGACCCTGTTGTCTATATAGGGAAGAACG
>CASFMA010000091.1 GCA_949295675.1 uncultured Spirochaetales bacterium
GTCAACGCGCAGAAATCCATATCTGAATCAACCATCGCGTAATGATAATAATGATCCAGCTCGCCCATTCCGTCTGACATATTGCTCTGCCCGTGGATATCTCCGAAAAGAAGGCTGCACTTTATTCCGTTCTTCCTGAGCGGAAGCTATGACACCATCGAAGAGGATTTCATGGGACGGCAGTTCATAATAGCAAAGGACCAGAATAAGGTCGTTTCGCTGATGGATATTTTCTCAGATCATGAAACCCAATGTGCGACTATAATAGCCACTACTGACTGCACAGGATACAAGCTGAGGAGGAAATATTGCCAGGAACTTCTCTACAAGCCGTGCAAATTCCAGCCATATCTCATAAAGATCTGGGCTGAGATGTTCTATACCACGACATCCAATACATATCGCTATCCGATCTACAGGACAAAGCTGAAGCTTGTCATGCACATCCTCACCAATAGCAGCGAAGCAGATGAAGGCACACTGAAGCTGTCGATCAGGATGGAAAGCCTTGCAGCGATGGTAGGCTGTTCAAGGAGAACACTCTTCAGGGTCCTGAAGGAACTCAAGGAAGAGGGCATCATAAAAAGCACAGGCAAGACAATAACCACTGATAAGGAAAAAGCACGGCAATACATGAACAGTGCAATATGATTCCTTATCCTGAAAAAAGAAAGGCTGTGGTTTCCCACAGCCCTTGATCCACATAAGAACTTGTCTTAAAGAATCTCGCCAAGAAGCTCGCCGCACTTCTGATAGAATGCAAGTCTGTCCTTTGCATCCTCAGCTGCCTCTGCGAAGAGCCTGTCAGCATCATCAGGATTTGTCTTGTAGAGTGAAGCGTATCTGACCTCTCCCTTGATGAACTCCTGATAATCACCAGTTGCAGGCTTTGTCTCCCAGACGAATCTCTGTCCAGCAGGAAGCTCTGGATTGAAGCGATACAGCGGCCAGTAGCCAGCCTCAACAGCCTTCTTAGCCTCAACCTGAGAGTATCTCATGTTGATTCCATGGTTGATACATGGAGCATAGCAGAAGACGATTGATGGTCCGTGGTATGCAACAGCTTCCTGGAGAGCCTTCTGTGTCTGCAGCCTGTTGTAGCCAAGAGCTACAGATGCGACATAGGCATGTCCATATGTCATGAGCATGAAGCCCATGTTCTTCTTTCCGACCTTCTTTCCAGCATTCGCGAACTTAGCGACAGCAGCCATAGGAGTTGCCTTGGAAGCCTGTCCGCCTGTGTTGGAGTATACCTCTGTATCGAGGACGAGGATCGTCACGTTCTTGCCGGATGCGATGACATGGTCGACACCACCGTAACCGATATCATAAGCCCAGCCATCACCACCGATGATGATCACATCCTTTTCTGAGAAGTAATCCTGAAGCTCGATGATCTTATCAAGAAGAGCCTGTGCCTCAGCATCCTGAGCCTTCTCCTTTGCAAGGATAGCCTGGACTTCCTTCTGTGCTGTTATGGAATCCTCAGAAGTGTTGTCCTCCCAGAGGCTGTAGCACTTCTCGATAGCAGCCTTAAGCTCTGCCGAGCAGCCCTTAGCCATGAGAGCATCGCACTTGATCTTCAGGAGATGCCTGTTGGAATCAACAGCAAGGCGCATTCCAAGGCCATACTCTGCATTATCCTCGAAGAGTGAGTTACCCCATGCCGGACCTCTTCCATCAGCCCTCTTCGTATAAGGGATCGTCGGGAATGTTCCGGAATAGATTGAAGAACAACCTGTCGCGTTGGCGATGATAGCCCTCTCTCCGCTTATCTGGGAAAGAAGCTTGACATATGGTGTCTCGCCACAGCCTGCGCAAGCGCCTGAGAACTCAAAGAGAGGCTGCTTGAACTGCAGTCCCTTGACTGTTCCCATGTTGAGGCCATCAAGGTTGTCATATGTAAGGCTCTCGAAGAACTCTGCGTTCTTTGTCTCGCCATTTGCCCTCTCTTCCACGAGCGGCTTGAACTCAAGGGCCTTCTCCTTTGCAGGACATGCCTCAATACAGACACCGCATCCCTGGCAATCCTCTGGATAGACCTGGATCTTGAAGAGCAGGTTCCTGTCATTCTTCGTATTTGACTTGATTGCATGGAATGTAGCTGGAGCCTTCTCCATATCCTCTGGAGTGATCTGCTTTGCGCGGATAGCTGCATGCGGGCAGGACTGTACGCACTGGTTGCACTGGATACACTTCGTGCTGTCCCAATGAGGAATATAAGCTGCTACGCCTCTCTTCTCAAGCTTTGTCGTACCGGTTGGAAGCTTTCCGTCAAAGGACATCTGGGAAACAGGGATATCGTTGCCCTCAAGGTGCATTACGCGCTCGATGACATTCTTTGTGAAGTCATCAGCATCCTCTGGGACAAGGCGCTTAGGCTCATAGCTCTTTGTGATAGTTGCTGGAACCTTGACCTCTACGAGAGCTGCAGAAGCTGCATCAACAGCTGCCCAGTTCTTGTTGACGACATCCTCGCCCTTCCTGAGGAATGTCTTCTTGATGTACTTCTTGATCAGCTCGATAGCCTCTGTCTCAGGAAGGACATTGGCGATCTTGAAGAATGCAGCCTGCATGACTGTATTGATCCTTGAGCCAAGGCCTACGCTTCTGGAGATATCGAGAGCATCGATGTTGTAGAAGTGGATGTGCTTGCTGATGATCTGCTCCTGCATATCCTTCGTGAGATGATCGAAGACCTCGTCAGAAGGAATCTGGCTGTTGAGAAGGAACACGCCTCCATCCTTAAGAGCTGAGAGCATATCATAGCGTCCGATGTAAGCAGGGTTATGGCAGGCTACGAAGTCAGCATGGTCAATGAGCCATGGCATATCAAGCTTGCCCTTTCCGAACCTAAGGTGGCTGATCGTGATACCGCCGGACTTCTTTGAGTCATATGCAAAGTAAGCCTGTGCATTCATGTCAGTGTTGTCTCCGATGATCTTGATGGAGTTCTTGTTTGCACCGACTGTACCGTCAGAGCCAAGGCCCCAGAACATGCAGGAAACAACGCCCTCTGGAGTTACGTCGATCTTATCGCATACAGGGATCGAAAGACCTGTCACATCATCGTTGATGCCGACAGTGAAGTTGTGCCAGGCATCCTCGCGTGCCATGAAGTCAAATACAGACTTTGCATGGGTAGGAGTGAAATCCTTCGAAGAAAGACCATAGCGTCCGCCAATGACCTTGAGACCTGTCCTCTGCATCCTGTCAAGAGCTGCCACGACATCAAGATAGAGAGGATCGCCGACAGCGCCTGGCTCCTTCGTCCTGTCAAGAACAGCGACTCTCTTTGCTGTTGCAGGGATGAGCTTCACGAAATGCTCTGCTGAGAATGGGCGGTAAAGCCTTACCTTGATGAGGCCGACCTTGCGTCCGTTCTTGTTGAGATAATCAACAACCCACTCGAATGTATCAGCGGCAGAGCCCATAATCACGACCACATCAGTTGCATCAGGAGCGCCAACATAATCAAAGAGATGATACTGCCTGCCTGTGAGAGCAGCTACCTTGTCCATGTACTTCTGGACAATTGCAGGTACTGCATCATAGTACTTGTTCACAGTCTCCCTGCCCTGGAAGTATACGTCCTCGTTCTGGGCTGCGACCTTCGTCATCGGATGCTCAGGGCGCTGTGCGCGTGAGCGGAAGCGCTCGATGTACTTCTCATCAACGAGAGTGCGGATATCATCGTAGGAGATCTCCTCGACCTTCTGGATCTCATGGGATGTCCTGAATCCATCGAAGAATGCAAGGAAAGGAACTTCTGCCTCAAGCGTTGAAAGATGAGCCACAAGAGCAAGATCCATAGTCTCCTGGATGGAAGAAGCACAAGTCATCGCGAAACCTGTATTGCGGCAAGCCATTACGTCCTGATGATCACCGAAGATCGAAAGGGACTGTGCGGCAAGGGCTCTTGCGGAGACATGGAAAACGGTTGGGATCATCTCTCCAGCGATCTTGTACATGTTAGGGATCATAAGAAGAAGACCCTGGGATGCTGTGAATGTTGTTGTCAGAGCACCAGCTGAGAGAGCGCCATGGACTGCACCTGCAGCACCAGCCTCGCTCTGCATTTCCATGATCTCGACCTTCTTGCCCCAAAGGTTCTCACGACCGGTAGAGGCCCACTGGTCAGCATACTCGCCCATCGGAGAGGACGGAGTAATCGGGTAAATAGCGGCAACATCACTGAAAGCATAAGCTATATGCGCAGCAGCGGTGTTTCCGTCAATGGTAACCATTTTCTTGTCTGCCATTTATTACACTCCTCAAATTTCAATGAGCTTGAGACATACTCAGGCCCAGTGTTCAATGCAATTATGTAGGATATCGTAAGTCGCTCAGGTTTACAACAAGAAACCTTGAAAAATCGGTGTAGTTTAATGGAAAAGAGAAGGTGAAGAGAAGATTCCCTGTGGGAACCCTGCCAATGTATACCGGAATGGATGGCAGGATAGGATTGCCTTTCTTCCCTTCCCCTTCAATGAATGACTTGGTTAGCTATGGCTAACCTATGTATAGCACAGCCTCCCATCCGCTGTCAACACATTATTCTCTTTTCCGTGCTTTTCCTTTTCTATGAGATTGAGCTGATCATCGCGTCATAGTCAGAAAAGCGCAGACTCTCCCAATACGGAGGCTCGACAAGGCCGCTGTTTATGAGGGCAACCATCTCAGACCTGCGGAAGTCATTGACGCAGAGGTCTATGCCGACAATCTTCCAGTTATTGTCAACGGAGGGAGAGATCGGCGAGTTCTCTGAAACATAATCGACAATGAGGCTCCTTATGGACTGCCCGCTCTCCCATTCAGGCTCGGCGCTGACCATGCCCATCGCCCTGAGGACAGATGAATAGCGATAGCTGTTAACGGCAAGGCTGAGTGTCATGTCATCTTCAAGGGGGCTGCCATGGAACATGACGCTGCGGATCCTCTCCCCTGCCGGCCTGGATAGATCTATCTCGTAATCAATGCCGGAGAAGACATCTGCAAGATACTGCGGATAATCATGGTCGAACGATATATTGATATCCCCAGGCTTCCACTGGTTATAGCATGAAGCAGACCACTCAAGGAGAGCCTTGAGCTCCGCACCAGTCACATTCACCCTGTACAGGCTATTGTCAAAGCGGTAGATGGAGAAAATATCTGCATACGTTATATCCCCTTCATCAAGGGTGACAGCATCCTGGACAGTCATCGAGACATCCGCGCCTGATGCCTCAAGCTGGACTTTGTTTATAAGATCAAGAATCGCAGAGTCATGTATCCTTGCGTCAGGTATGCCCCTTATCTCATCTTCATCCTGGAAAGGGGCAGATGCCGAGCCTATCGCGACATCTCCTCCGATGAATGACAATGTACGCTCATGAGCCCGGGCGACAGCCGGCAGCTCCTCAAGGACAGCAGAGGGCACAACACCCTCCATGGGAACAATGGAGACAGAGCTGTCATATATCTTCATCTCATCGTCAAGATAAAGATCGAAGCGCGCAATCTCACGTCCCCTGTCCCTGACTCCGCCTATCAATGTGCCTCCCTGCTTCTCGCAGACTGTGACATGGTTGTGCGCCACCTGCAGGATGTCTATCTCCGGGTTGTCGTCAAGGATCTTCTGCGCTGAGTCGGAGCCGTTGTCCTCGTCGAACTCCGCATACATGCCCATGTGCGCCGACACC
>CASFMA010000092.1 GCA_949295675.1 uncultured Spirochaetales bacterium
CGAACCCGCGTTGACGGGATGAAAACCCGTTGTCCTAACCACTAGACGAAGGAGACATTCTGAGCCGCACAGGATTCGGACCTGTGACCCACGCCTTAAAAGGGCGTTGCTCTACCAGCTGAGCTAGCGGCCCGGTCAAACGGCGCCTTTCAGCACCATCGTCCGCATATTCTATGCACACCCATATGCACATATGCGCAGGACACATCAACTTACGTCTCAGCTGCCCGCAAGGCTGGGTATCCCAAGCCTCCGCAACGAATATAAAGGAAACATGACTCTTTGTAAACAGGTTTTGCGAAAATAGCGAAACTATTTGAAATCAGCATTGCTTCATCCGATATCATGGACAAAGTCAAGGGTCCGCATCATCTCTTCCTGCCTTATGAGCATAGGCTCTGCTGAGAAGTCATTAGTCGCATGGTCATAGCCCAGAAGATGGAGAATGCCATGAATCAGGAGGCGGCTGAGCTCCTCATCCTCCGTGACTGAGAATGCAGCCGCATTGCGCCTCATGGACTCAAGCGATATGAATACATCACCTAGGTCCAGCGGCTCGCCTTCCACTTCCGGGAAGCTGTCGCCGTCTGAAATAGCGAAAGTCAGGATATCAGTAGGCTCATCCTTGCCTCTGTATTCAGAATTGAGCTTCCTGATCTCATCATCGGAGATGAAGTGGACAGAGAAGTCCCCGTCCTTGCCAAGATATGAGAGGATCCTGGCTATCCTTTCCTCGACGGCAGCGTTGTCTATCCCCTCTCCTTCTATGTAGAACATCAGTTAGCCTCCTTGCCATACTCGATCCTCTGATGATCGCGGCCCATGAGATACAGGATGAACGACTCCTTGATCTTATCAAGGTCATTGAGCGTAAGGCGGCTGTTGTTGAGCTGCTTGTAGTTCATCTTGTCCATGATTATCGAAGAGATCAGCTTCTCATACTTCTGATGGTTCGGATTCTTGAGGGTGCGGGTTGCAGCCTCCGAGCAGTCAGCAAGCATTACAACGGCGCTCTCAGGCGTTGAAGGAGTGCGGCCATTGTACCTGAAATCCTCCTCGCTCACAGTAAGAGACCTCTCCTTTGCCTCCCTCACTGCCTCATTGTAGAAATACTTGATGAGATCGTTGCCATGATGCTCCGAGATTATGTCTATCACTTCCTGAGGAAGCCCGATCTCCTTGCCCTTCTCCACGCCAAGCTTCACATGGGACTTTATGATAGCTGCGCTGAGCGTGTTGTTTATCTCGTCATGAGCATTCTTGCCTGACTGGTTCTCTATGAAATACTCAGGATGCTCAGCCTTCCCTATGTCATGATAAAGGCCTCCGACAAGGGCGAGCTCCGCATTCGCGTTTATCGCCTTGCACGCGCTGTAGGCCATCTCAGACACGTTCTTTGAATGGTTCCATGTTCCCGGCGCGACCTGGCTGAGCCTGTTGAGCGTCGGCGTGTCAGCATATGAGAGCTCATGAAGCCTGTAGGTCGTCGGGATGTTGAAGACCTTCTCGAACACCGGCAGGAAGATCGAGAGGATCATGAAGCTCAGGACGGTATTCACGACAGAGACGAGGACGCTCTGGAAGGTATCCTGGAAACCAATGCTGTAAAGCATGGATACCACGAAAGTGACAGCGGCGACGGCAAACGAGGAGAAAAGCGTCTGGTATATGACATCAAGCCTCTCCTTGCCCGGCCTCATGAAGAGCATGCAGCACTCGCTTATCGTTATGAGATAGAAGAACGTGAAGCTCCTTGATGTAGGATAGATGACAGCAAGCCCTGAAAGAAGCAATGCGACAGAGAATCCTACACGTCTCCTGCCGGTGATCGATGTCGCAAGTATCGGGAGTATCGTGACGGGGATGAAAGGATCGACGAACCTTATGCCGTCATCGGTAAGGATATGGATCATGAAATATGTCAGCGTAAGTATTATGTCAGCCCCGACGAGGAACATCACGATGTAAAGGAAGAGCCTGTACTTGTACTTTATGAAGTAGAAGAAGAGGAAGACAGTCATCAGCGTGAAGACCGCGACGAACACGGCATAGCCCATAGCCATAGTGAAAGGCACAGCCAGAAGCGGGTTCTCGCTCATCATCCTGATAGTCCTCAGCTGCTGCTCGGTGACTATCGTGTCACGCTTGAGGATGTAATCACCGCGGCTGACGTCCACCAAAACCGGAGGAACGCCAGAAGCGGCATTCTCACGCTCGCTGATCGTCACTATCTCATCGTAAAGGACATTCGGCTCTGCCACGTAAAGGACGACATTCGCGATGAGGTCGGCCTCTCCTGCTGAAAGCATCGGATAGAACCTGCCTGCCCAGTCAAGGGCATACGCATAGATGCCATCATCTGTCACAAGCGACGCTATCTCAACATCCTGCCCGCTGTATGCGAAGCTCACGCTTGACTTCTCTACAGAGATCCTGGCATACCCGCTCTCGCTTACCCTCGCGATGTCATCTGAGGAGAATATCCCCTGCATGACAAGGCGTTCCATACACTCCTCTGCCAGGCGCACTATCGTCATCGCGTCGCTTCTCTCAAGCTCTCGTATCTTGTCGATCGTGCTTGAAGGCTCAAGGGATGAATAGTCTGAATCCTCGACGGCATTGCTTATATCTGAGAGCCTGTCGCGCATCAGCATGGACGATGAGAGCGAATACGAGAAGATCGGAAGCACGCTTTCAGCAGCCGCCTTTATGCTCTGGGCTGTCGCGACATCATCGATATATGAGAAATCAGCAGGCGAGATGACATCCTCATCTGAAAGCTCGCCAGGCCTGTATTCCCTTGATATCGAAAGCGCGAAGCCTGAGTAAGATGCAAGGAGAAGAGGATAGACTATGCCCATCACCGCCGTGATGAGTATCAGAAGAAAAAGAATTATCTTCTGCCGCTTGGAGAAGACCTGAAGCCCTTCTGATATCGTATTATTCTGCATCGCCACTCCTATTTGAATATGCCCTCACTATATCGCGGACAATACGCGAACGGACAGCATCGCTATGAGTGAATCTTATCACGGAAACACCGTCAATTCCACCAAGCGTGCGTATTGCATCCTCAAGTCCCGAAGAGTTCCGGTTGCCAAGGTCCGTCTGGGATGGATCCCCTGTCACAATGGCCTGGCAGTTTCCGCCCAGCCTCGTGAGGAACATCATTGTCTGGGCCCTTGTCGCGTTCTGGGCCTCATCAAGGATCATCACGGCATTGTTCACGCTTCGCCCGCGCATGTACGCGAGGGGCGCGACCTCTATCGTCCCATTATCCTCAAGCTTCCTAACCTGCTGAGGGGAAAGCACATACTCCATCGCATCGTACAGGGGCCTGAGATATGGATTCAGCTTCTGGCTGAGGTCTCCAGGCAGGAAGCCAAGGGACTCACCGGCCTCGACTACAGGACGCGTGAGAAGAAGCTTGCCCTTCCTCCCGGAAAGGACCTGGGAAAGAGCCCAGATCACTGACAGGAAGGTCTTGCCAGTCCCGGCAGGCCCTGATGCAAGCACGACATCGCTGGACTGGAGAGCCCTGAACATACGCTTCTGCTCGTTTGACTTCGGATATATGCTCTTGCCTGCCGCGCATATAGAAAGCTGCCCTTCCTCTCTTTTTGCATCAGGCTCCGTAAGCATCTGCCACTCCATGTAGATCTCGCTCTCGCCAAGGGCACCTCTGGAAAGCGCAAGCTTCTCCAGGTTCCTCATGAAGAGAGAGAAGAGCATATTCCCCCGCTCCGATATCACCGAAGTGCCGCGGACCTTTATCTCCGTGCCGAGCAGAAGCTCAAGATACGGCATGTTGGAGTCATTCGGGCCAAGCACAAGCTCAGCGCCTTCCGGGGAAAACACATATATCTCTTCCTTGCCTGTCAGTTGTTGTTGATCCATCGTCCATTCCTCTGCAGCCAATCCTGCTCAACCTTGAGATCAGGTATGGTCTTCCAGCTCAGGTAGACGGAAACCTCCGGCCTGAACTCATAAACATTGTCAGAAAGCACTACCTGGGTGGAATACCGGAAGCTGAAGTTCCAGTCCTTCATATAGTGCGTTATCTCAAGCGCGGCCTCATCCAGCACGAAGCTTGTGTTGTACCTGCCGTTGCCGAAGAAATCAAACGAGCGTCCGAGGTCCTCAAGCAGCATCAGCAGCGAGAACGAGCCGTTGTCGTCGATATAGTTGTAGAATCCATTGTTCACTGATGTGAATGAGAACGTGAAGTCCAGGAACTCCGCGATCGAGAATGTTATCGAAGGGGTTATCGAGAACGATGCGGCATAAGGGTTATCCATATCCATCTCGAATGACGACTCTATGGCGAAAGAGAAGTACAGCCTGCCCTTCCACAGCTGGAACGAGACGCTCTCCACATCGAGATTGGCCTCTATCGAGCTGAACTCGATATTGTCAGCAGGACCTGCCCACTCAAGCGATATATCGAAATAAGGGATCTTGAGCGTGGTCATGAGGGAATTGAAGTAGTTGGTGTCAGAGCCATGACGGTACTCGTAATCGACATACTCCGTTATCGACCAGGCCTTGTCAGCAGTCCTAAGCGAAAGCGACGCGGTGCCATAAAGAGGATCAAGCATGTTCTGGGAATCAAACTCAGCGCTCTGGTACTTCATCGAGATGCTCGATGTGAGATATGTGCCGCTGTATCCGAACGAGAGCTCCAGAAGATCGCTGTGGAAAGCCCTTGTGTCATCCTCCCTGAATGACCATCCGAAAGCGAGCGCATATGGGCCATAGCTGTATGACAGCCTCGGTGTGAGGACGGCATTGAGCGGCGGCAGCGTATAGCTGACAGACGGGGTGAACGTGCCGGCTGCTGTCGAGAAGCCTTTGCTGAATGATATCGAATGGCTGGTGATCGTGTCCCTGTCCCAGCCGGGTGTATCGAAGGTGACTTCTGTCGGATTATCGTTCCGCCTTGTCGACTCGACATCCAGAAGCTTGGAGGAAATATTGTACTCAAGGCCCATGAACGGGAACGAGAGCGTCATATCCGAGCTTATCGCACCATCATGTGTCACTATGGTCGCCGTATTGTCATTCTCGTAGATATAGGAATAGGACGGCGTGAAGACCGCCGTTAGCGCGAACCAGCTGGCCGCAGCCGCGTCGAATGTGAGACGCATTGATGTATCTGACGAGAAGTTGTCATCTGTATTGTTCCCGTTCCTGTCAAAATCGTAGCGGTTGCTCAGGTTCTCTGAAAGCGAGTACTTGAGGCTCGCCGTGTATGTATCTGTACGTGTCTGGCTCCTGCTGCTGCTCATCGCCCCTTCATAGATGGCGTATAGAAGCGGATCGGAAAGGAGATGGATATCTGTGATATCATCCTCTTCCTCCTTCTGGCTCACTATGATCTCATTTGAGTGCGAGACGGAGAACAGCGTTCCGGAAAGGGAGGCAGAGAAGACCGGAAGCCTTGCCTTCTCCATATAGAACTCGAGATCAGATGTATTCCACCTGTAGTCCGCAGCGACGATGAAGTTCGATATGCTCAGCGACGAGAGATAGTCGCTCCTGAGCGATGACGGAAGGGTGTAGTCAAGCGAAAGCTCATGGGAATATGTGCTGATGGTCGATGAGTATGTGTCGGGAAATGACGGGGACTGTATCGCTGACATTATGGAGAAGCCTGAAAGCCTGTTCCCGAAATCCATCATGACGCGGCTGTCGGAATAGAACGGGAGGGAAAGATCTGCAGAGAGTCCATAGCCATCATATGAAAGCTCGTTAAGGCCGTAATAACGGAATCTTCCATTATAGTAGCTCGACGAAGGAGAGAGAGCTATGCCATCTGTGAACGTAAGCGAAAGCGATGATGAGAAGAAGTTCAGCGCGCCATCTATCCCAAGATGAAGCCCGCCGCTTTCATAGGCGTCAGCCATCAGCGATATATGCGAGCCTGAGCGCCTTGCCCAGCTCTCCGCGGCAGACATTGTCTCTGCTGATGAGTAATATGACCCCACAGGCTGGAGGTTCTGTGTATCAGAGGATGTGGATGCAAGCGACATGAAAGAAGATGACTCGGAGCTTCCCGTGCCTATATCCGGATCACGTCCAAGCAGCTCGAACGTCGTGTTTATGAACGCTCCTTTCGATGATGAGAACCCGAAGGACGGATTTCCAAGAACCTGCGAGCCAGGGAAGAAGAAGAAAGGCAGATACAGTATAGGTACGCGCCCTATCGAGAGATATGCGTTCGATATGAACATATCAGAGCCTGGCAGCATTAGAAGCTCGCTTGCCGTTATGGATGAGTACGGATCCTTCTCGTCAGAGGCTATCACGCCATGGTCATAGAGGATCGATCCCCCAGGGGTGTATGTCAGCGTGTCTCCTGATGTATAGAAAGTAACACTGCCACCGCTCTCATCGGTCCTCTCGGAGCTTGTCGTCGCATTCGATACCTTTATCTCCCCTGAAGACCAGTAAAGAGTCACTATATCTGCATCTATGGCCTGGATCGCCGAGTTCTCGTCATCGCTTGTGTATGATACATTGTCAAGCGCGGTCAGAAGCTCGTTCTGCGTATCGATGATAATCGTATCAGCAGACAGCTGCGACACATTGCCGTTGCTGTCGGTGAATGATATATCAGCGTTCCCTGATATGATCACGCTGGTGTCATGCGTGACAAGGCTTTCCGCGGAGAGCACTGAAAGATCAAAGCTTCCGCCTTCCCTGACCTCTTCCTGATACGCATCAAGGCCCTCTGACTCGTAAAGGGCCCTCTGCATCTCATCCCTGGTTCCGGCCTCTATGCCGCGTAGAGCGCACATCTGCCTCAGATCGTCGTCTGTGGCGAAATAGATAGCTGAGGCAGATACCGCATAAAGCGCTGCCGGGATGAAAAGAATGAGGATAAGGGAAAACAGGAAACGCCTTATCACGACTGAAGATATCTCCCTAAGTACTGCCCGGTATAGCTGGCGCTGACCTTTGCCACATCCTCAGGAGTGCCCTCGGCGACGATCCTGCCGCCATCATCCCCTCCCTCAGGGCCAAGATCTATTATCCAGTCAGCACATTTTATGACATCAAGATTGTGCTCGATGAGCATCACGCTGTTGCCCTGGTCCACAAGCCGCTCCAGAACCTCCAGAAGCTTCTTCACATCCGCGAAGTGAAGCCCTGTCGTAGGCTCATCAAGGATATAGAGAGTACGCCCTGTCTGGACTTTTGAAAGCTCAAGCGAGAGCTTTACCCGCTGAGCCTCACCGCCAGAGAGCGTGAGTGCGCTCTGCCCAAGCCTTATGTAATCCAGCCCGACGGCCATCAGCGTGTCAAGCTTGCGCTTTATCTTAGGATGCGCGGAGAAGAACTCGGAAGCCTCGCTTACAGTCATGTCAAGCACATCGGCGATGTTCTTCCCCTTGTATGTCACGGCAAGGGTCTCCTTGTTGTAGCGCTTCCCTTCGCAGACATCGCATTTCACATATACGTCGGGAAGGAAGTGCATCTCTATCTTCAGCTGTCCGTCGCCTGAGCAGTTCTCACAGCGTCCTCCTGGGACATTGAAAGAGAAGCGTCCGGCATTATAGCCCCTTGCCTTGGCCTCGGGCATCTGGGAGAAAAGCTCCCGGATCGGCGTGAAGAGATCGACATATGTCGCCGGATTGGAACGGGGCGTGCGCCCGATCGGGGACTGGTCTATCGATATGATCTTGTCTATGTTCTCCACGCCCTCAAGAGAAGAGTATCCGTCCTTGATCTCCTTCTTCCTCTGGACGCTGCGCTCAACTGCCGGAAGGAGGATCTCATTGAGGAAGGTGGACTTGCCGGAGCCAGAGACGCCTGTTATGACGACAAGCTCGCCGAGAGGTATGGTGACATCTATATCCTTGAGGTTGTTCTTGCGGCAGCCTTTCACCTTTATGCACTTCCCGTTACCTTTCCTTCTTTCCGGCACAGGTATCGTGATAGCGCCTGAAAGGAACTGTCCGGTAACGGACTTCCCGCTCCTCTCGATCTCTTCAGGGGTTCCTTCTGCAGTCACCCAGCCGCCAAACTCTCCGGCCCCTGGCCCAAGGTCAACGACGTAGTCAGCAGCCCTTATCGTATCCTCGTCATGCTCGACCACAAGCACAGTGTTGCCAAGGTCCCTCAGGTTCTTGAGCGTATCTATGAGCTTCTGGTTGTCACGCTGATGGAGCCCGATCGAAGGCTCGTCAAGGACATACAGGACACCGGAGAGAGCCGAGCCTATCTGAGTGGCAAGCCTTATGCGCTGGGCCTCTCCTCCTGAAAGCGTGGCGGCAGCCCTGTAAAGCGTAAGATAGCCAAGCCCGACATTCTGGAGGAAATGGAGCCTGGAGTTTATCTCCTTGAGTATGTCATGGGAGATCTCCCTCTCTGTCTCTGTAAGCTCAAGCCCGGAGAAGAACTTCAGCGTGCTGTTGACGGAAAGTCTTGTGACATCTATTATGCTCTTCCCGCCGACAAGGACGGAAAGAGCCTCTTTCCGCAGCCTCTCCCCATGGCAGGCTGGGCATACTATCTCATCGCGGAATGAATCAAGCCACATCCTTATGTTCATGGACTGTGTTTCATAGTACCTGCGCTCAAGCTCCGTTATGATGCCGCTCCATTCCATGGACTTCTCCATCGACTTGCCCTGGTATACATACGAGAACTTGTCGCCACCGCCATAGAGCATTATCCTCACAAAGTCATCTGGAAGCTTATCTATCGGGGTATCCATGGAATACCCGTAGTGCTTATATAGGCTCTCTATCCCCGCGCGGTAGTAGTTGGCATCAGGACGGTGGGTCCTGATGGCGCCCTGATTGTATGAAAGCGTGCGGTCAGGGATTATCTTATCTGGCGAGAACTCCCTCCTGGACCCTATGCCATTGCACTCAGGGCACGCACCGAAAGGAGAATTGAATGAGAAGAAGCGTGGCTCGACCTCCGGTATTGTTATGCCGCAGTCAGGGCAGCTGTTCTTCTCGCTGTACAGCTCAGATGTCCCTTCATCGATATAGCTGACCTCGACAAGGCCAGATGAGAGCGAGCAGCTCTTCTCTATCGCGTCCGATATCCTCGTCCTGGCCTTCCTGTCGTTCTTCACCCTGTCGATGACGATGGAGACATTATGCTTGACCTTCTTCTCAAGCTGGGGAATGCTCTCATCGAGCGAGTACACCTTGCCGTCTATCAGGGCCTTGAGGTATCCAAGCTTCAGGGCATCCTCAAGCACATTGCGGAACTCCCCTTTCCTGCCACGGGCTATCGGGGAGGTTATCATCAGCCTTCCCCCTTCCGGATGGGAGAATATAAGGTCGATTATCTGATCGACAGACATCTCCGTTATCTCGCGTCCGCACCGTGGGCAGTGCTTATGGCCTATGCGGGCCCATAGAAGGCGGTAATAGTCGTAGATCTCGGTCACTGTGCCTACAGTCGATCTTGGATTTCGGTTTGTCGACTTCTGCTCTATCGCAATTGCAGGGGAAAGCCCCTCTATCGAGTCGACATCAGGCTTCTCAAGCCGCCCAAGGAACATCCTGGCATAGCTTGAGAGCGACTCCATGTACCGCCTCTGGCCTTCTGCGAAGATCGTATCGAAGGCCAGTGAGCTCTTTCCTGATCCGGAGAGCCCTGATATGACAACGAGGGAATCCTTGGGAAGCTCAAGGTCTATGTTCTTGAGATTATGCTCCCTTGCCCCTCTGACTATCAGCTTGTCATTCACTCCCGATCACCTCCATAAGATCATCTTCCGCTCTCTGCCAATCGGTCCTCAGCACGAGATTCCCATGGCTGTATATACATACATCACGGCCATATCCAGTGATTGCATAGTCCGCATTCCTGGCCTCCCCCGGTCCATTGACATGACAGCCCATTATAGCAACAGAGATATCATTATCAAGAGAGAGCAGCCTGTTCCTTATCTTCCTCTCGAATCCTATGCTGTCAAAGGAAGCGCGTCCACAGCGCGGGCACGAGATTATGCGCACGCCTCCTTTCCTGAGGCCGAGCGTCCTCAGAAGCTCAACGCCCGCAATGACCTCATCCTCCATATCTCCTGTCATCGAGACCCGAAGCGTATCACCGATCCCATCCCTGAGAAGGTTGCCAAGGGCCCATGTGCTGCGCACTGCAGAGATTACCGGGCTTCCTGCTTCCGTGACGCCTATGTGCTGCGGATACTGCGAAGCTGATGCGAAGATGCGGGCAGCCTCAGCCGTCTCGTCAGGAGAGGACGACTTGAGCGAGACTACTATATCATGGAAATCCCAGGATTCAAGCATGTCTATATACTCAAGGGCGGATTCAGCCATAGCCCTCGGATGAGGCAGCGATGAGAACTTGTCAGGAAGAGAGCCGGAATTGAGGCCTATCCTGATCGCTATGCCCTTGTCCCTGGCCGCGGCGACAACCTCACGTGTCTTCCACTCCGCACCTATGTTTCCGGGATTTATCCTGATCTTGTCAGCTCCTGCCTGGATCGCGAGCAGCGCCATCCTCCAGTCAAAGTGGATATCAGCAACGACAGGTATCGAGCTCCTGCTGGCGATCTCGGAAAAAGGAACGATATCGTTCCTTGATGTGAATGCGAACCTGATGATATCGCATCCGATGGCTGCAAGCGAATTTATCCTCTGCACGATCTGTTCAGTATCTGCACCGGCAATCGGGCTGTCATACATCGTCTGGACAAGGACCGGCGACCTGCCCCCGATGATCCTGTCACGGACCTTGACGCTTCTTGATGAGAACATATTCACTCCAGGACGTACATGCTGACATCCGCATCAGCCGAGACAGGACGCATCAGGAAAGGCTCCCCCGGAAGGAACAGCGCGAAGTCCCCTCCTGCTGCGGTCACCGCCGCATTTGCATCGCGCGACTCAGGATTCTCCCTCCACGACGTGCTGAAAAGCACATCCCCTGACAGGACCGAGAAGACAACTGTATGCTCCCTGTCGACTCTGTATCCATAGAAATCAGGCAAATGGGACGGGGAGAGCTGCCCAATCCTCCTTATATCCTCGGAAAGTGCGCTATATTTCCCCACATTCCGCATTTTGTCTACAACCATGGGAATCATTATAAACCAAAAACCTTCCCTGATAATAGATTAGGAGCGCAAAAAGCTTGTTCAAAGAATCTTATTCCCTTATCCTTAGACCTGTTTTTCCAGACTATTTATCTAAAGGGAGTGAATAATGAAGGAATACCTTGAAACAACCTCGGATGTGTTGAAAGGTCTTGGCTCTACGGAAGACGGGCTTTCATCTTCAGATGCGCAGTCGCGTCTTGAGAAGCATGGGAAGAACAAGCTTGATGAGAAGAAGAAGAAAAGCCTGCTGTCGGCTTTCCTAGAGAAGCTTGCTGATCCTATGCTGATCATATTGATGATAGCGGCTGTGCTCTCGGTCCTCACCTCTTCGCTTTCAGGCGAGACTGAGTGGTCAGATGCCGTGATCATCCTCATAGTTGTCCTTATCAACGCAGTGCTTGGCGTCGTCCAGGAATCAAAGGCTGAGAAGGCAATCGAGGCGCTGCAGCAGATGTCAAAGGCGAAGACAAGGGTCAGGAGAGATGGGAAGATCATCCAGATAGAGTCCGAGAACCTTGTACCGGGAGATGTGGTCCTGCTGGAAGCAGGAGACAGCGTGCCAGCAGATGGAAGGCTTCTCAGGACAGCGTCGCTGAAAGCTGAGGAGGCAGCGCTCACAGGAGAATCCGTGCCATCTGAGAAGCATGAGGGAAAGCTTGAGGGCACAGAGGTTCCGCTTGGCGACAGGAAGAACATGGTATACATGGGATCGACCATCGTATACGGCCATGGCGAGGCTGTCATAACAGCAACAGGCATGAAGACAGAGATGGGCAAGATCGCCACAGCGCTGTCTGAAGCGACTGAAGGCCTCACGCCTCTTCAGAAGAAGCTCAACCAGCTCTCGAAGATGCTTACATGGCTCGTCCTTGGCATATGCGTATTCATGTTCGCAGTCAACCTCATAAGGATGGCCATGGATGGTGATATCCACCTCAATGGCGTTCTCGATACATTCATGATAGCCGTATCGCTTGCGGTTGCGGCAATTCCTGAAGGTCTTGCTGCTGTCGTGACGATAGTGCTCTCGATCGGCGTGACGAAGATGAGCAAGAAGAATGCCATCATACGTAAGCTCACAGCTGTCGAGACGCTCGGCTGCACGGAAGTGATCTGCTCAGATAAGACAGGGACACTCACGCAGAACAGGATGACAGTCGTCAAGTCATGGTCATGCGACGAGCCTCTCCTCATGCGCACAATGGCACTCTGCTCAGATGCTTATATCAATGATTCCGGAAATGCTGAGGGAGAACCTACGGAAGCTGCGCTCGTGCAGTGGGCATACAACAGCGGCATAAGCAAGGGAGAGCTTGAGAAAGGCGATTACAAAAGAGTCGGCGAAGCTCCTTTCGATTCAGAGAGGAAGATGATGTCCACTATCCACACGACCCCTGAAGGCCGCCTTGTCCAGTATACGAAGGGCGCTCCTGACGAGGTGCTGAAGAAGTGCTCATTCCGCCTTGACGAGAATGGTGACGTGGTCGAGATGGATGAAGCCGGAAGGCAGGCTCTCCTCAACCATAACAAGGAGATGGCAGGAGAAGCCCTCAGAGTCCTCGCCGGAGCGTACAAGTTCCATTCCTCAATGCCTGAGTCAACAAGCCCGGCATCGATCGAGAACAACCTTGTATTCATCGGCCTTACAGGAATGATAGACCCAGTCAGGCCTGAGGTTAAGGATGCGATCAAGGAGTGCAAGAGCGCAGGCATCAGGGCTGTCATGATCACAGGTGACCACAGGGATACAGCCTATGCCATCGGCAGGGAGCTTGGGATCGTATCAAGCCCAGAGGAGGCAATCACAGGCGCCGACCTTGACAAGATGTCTGACGAGGAGCTTGAGAAGAACATCTCCAAGTACTCGATATACGCACGCGTCCAGCCTGAGCATAAGGTAAGGATCGTCAAGGCATGGCAGAAGAAGGGAAAGATAACCGCCATGACTGGCGATGGAGTGAACGATGCGCCATCTATCAAGAATGCGGATATCGGAGTCGGCATGGGAATCACAGGCACAGACGTCACAAAGAACGTCGCTGACATGGTTCTCGCAGACGACAACTTCGCAACTATCGTCGTGGCTGTCGAGGAAGGCAGGAAGATCTACGACAATATAAGGAAGGCAATACAGTTCCTCATCGCATCGAACCTCTCAGAGGTCATTGCGGTATTCGTGGCATCTATCATGGGCATAACGCTCCTGCAGCCTGTCCATCTTCTCTGGATCAACCTCATCACAGACGCGTTCCCGGCTGTCGGGCTCGGAATGGAAAAGGGCGATCCTGATATAATGAAGAAGCCGCCTCGCTCTTCAAGCGAAGGGCTCTTCGCAAACGGGCTTGGTGTCAACTGCGTAATACAGGGCATAGCGCTTGCTGTCATCACGCTTATCTCATATGTCATCGGAGAGATATTCGAGAATGGCTCATTCCACCTTGTCACGAGCATGGACGGAATGACCATGGCGTTCCTTACGCTCTCCATGGCTGAGCTGTTCCATTCGTTCAACATGCGCTCTCTCGACAAGAGCCTGCTGAAGGTAAAGGGACATAACAACATCCTGTATGCAACGCTTGCCGGAGCGTTTGTCCTGACGCTCGCCGTACTTTACATCCCGTTCCTTGCAGATGCGTTCGATTTCGCGCACATCTCATTCACGGAGTTCATCATAGCGCTGGCGCTGGCATTCCTGATCATCCCGTTCGTTGAAGTTCAGAAGGCAATCCAGAGAGCAATGACGAAAAAGAACTGAGCATAATGGATGCACAGCTGGCCGCTGCCATATACGCAGCGGCCTTCTTTATTCAATATACGAATGGCTCATGATATAGAACTCCTCCTGGCTTGGCCTGTATCCCCTGTCAAGCCTCTCAAGAGTATCATCATAGCGCATGGCATCATCTGTGCTTATGTCCATCACGGGGCTGCCCCTGTAGATCCAGTGCCTGCCGTCAAAGACGCCATCCCTGAGTTCCTTTGCCAGCATAGCGGCGGGGTATCGCCCGTCAGGAAGCGACACTGAGAACCTTCTGGAACTCACGAAGCCGAGACCTATGTAATTCGACGGACTGCCGAAGATGACAGCGGCGCCATATCCAAGCTCAGATGCCCTGGAAAGAGAATGCGCTATGAGCTGGCTTCCATAGCCACGCCTCTGGTGACCAGGCGCAACCGATACAGGACCGAACGTGACTATTTCCTTCTCATGGCCAGAATCATCGGAAAGCCACGCCTTCGTATACATGATAGAGCCAATCACCTCACCGTCAAGCTCGCATACATATGCCAGGGACGGTATGAAGTCCTGATGATCCCTCATGATATGAACAAGGTAATGCTCGACGCAGCCCGGCATATACAGATTGTAGAAAGCCTCCCTTGTGATCCTCTCTACCCTTTCCCTGTCCTCTTCTCTTTCCTGCCTTATGATGAATGACATGCCAACAGTATAAAGTATAACGCGGGGTATACACAGGGCGATGATGACATTACCCGAATATCCCGTCCAGAAGCATCATGGCCACAAAACCTGCTGCAGCTCCTATCGTGCCTATATTCGAGTGCTCGCCTTCCGAGGCCTCCGGCACAAGCTCCTCGACAACAACATAGAACATAGCGCCCGCCGCAAATGAAAGGAAGAGAGGAAGAAGTGATGAAAGATATCCCACGAAAAGGAAAGCTACGACTGCCCCTGCAGGCTCCACGGCTCCTGACAGGACGCCCTGGAGAAAAGCCTTCCCCTTGCTCCTGCCTTCCTTGTAAAGCGGGAATGAGACAACCATTCCCTCAGGGAAGTTCTGGAGGGCAATGCCAAGAGAGAGCGCAAGCGCCGAGGCATACGACAGCTCTCCGCCTGCCGCGACCATGGCAGCAGCCCCTGCTCCTACAGCCATTCCCTCCGGGATGTTGTGTATTGTCACGGAAAGCATGAGCAAAGCCGATCTTGAGAGCCCTGATGGCCGTCCTTCGGGACTGTCGGAAGTGACGTGGAGATGCGGCGTGATCTGGTCAATCGCAAGAAGGAACAATATGCCAAGGATGAAGCCGAAGGCTGCCATGAAGTAAGAAGAGTCCTCTATAGCTGGAAGCAACAGGGACCATACGGAAGCTGCGATCATGACACCGGCTGCGAAACCTATTATAAGTTTCTCAGTCCTGGCCTTGAGCCCGCTGCGGAATATAAAAACTCCTGCAGAGCCGGCTACGGTGCCTGCAAACGGAATCAGGAAAAGCAAAGCTAAGTTCATCGCTTACAGTATATCATCAAAAGGCACCAGGATTGCCACTGCCATCGGAAGAGAAGAACATTGCAACATCGACATAGTATTCAGCAGGGTCATCAGGATTGACATATACAGGCATCTTCCGCTTCAGGTCTATATCGTAGCTATGGCACCAAGACGGTCTGCTGTGGAAGAGATATATGCGCCCGTCACTGCCCTCATAGCTGCAGCTTATCACCAATGCACACTGCCCGTTCCTGCGATTATCCAGATCCTCAGCTATCCCAGTGATATCAGCAAGCAGAAGCATTCCACTGGATTTGATCCTGAGTATCTTCCTCCTTTTTGCCATGAGGCTGAATGCAAAAGATGCTCCGATGATGAGGAATGATGCGCCTATCGCAGCTAGGACAGCGGTGACGAACGATCCTTCATCGACGGCCTTTGCATCCATCGGATCGCTTTCATCCACAAGGAGGGCTATGGTCTGGCCAACCTCCATCGATGAGGAGAAATAACCTATCTCCTTTGTATGGATCTGCCCCTGGCTCCAGTATTCGACAACTGGATGGAAGCGCTCAGAGCTTCTGTCATAGACTATGTCGATGATGCGCCCATCACAAGGTATTGCATCATTCTTGAATGATGTATATGACAGGCTGACAGCTATTGATATGGCTATCAGCAGGATCCCGACTGCTGAGAAAATGAAAATAAACATGAAATAGAAAGAATTGTCATCGGCCTTCTTCATCCCATAATCATGGGACAGCTATGTTAAGAATGCGTTGAGATGACAAGAGGCTGTCTTCCGACAGCCCCTCATTGCATGAATGACTCTGGTATCAGCCAAGAAGAAGGAGGCAGAACACGAGAGTGAAGAGAGCTACAGTCTCTGCGATACCGATGACTATGAAGTAGTTGGCTGTACCCTTCCCAGTCTCGCTGAGAGCATCGGAAGCGCCAGCTGCGATCTTTCCCTGCCACCATGCGGAGAAACCGATCGAGAGCCCGCCAAGCACGCCTGCGCCAAGGCAAAGCACCGGAGATGCACCGCCGCTGAAAGCTGAACGTATGAAGTTCATCAGCAGGAAGCCATAGATTGTCTGTGTAAGCGGAGCGCCAGCAAACGCTACCATGATGAACGGAGCAGGCTTTCCTGCCGCATAGCATTTCTTCCATCCACCTACAGCGCTCTGTCCAGCGCAGTTGACACCAAGACCCGATCCAAGCGCAGACAAGCAGAGTGCGCATGCCATACCAAGATAAGCGAGATTTTCCATTTACCTCTCCTTAATTGTTCTTTTCTTCCACCATCTTCCTGAATGGTTCGTATTTGTATCCGGCCCACTCCATTCCAAGCGCTCCGGAGAATTCCAGTAGATTAAGCCTGACGCCATGGACAACTACAGACAGTATGCCCATGACAAGGTTGAGGACATGTCCGATCACGATGACAAGCACGCCGAACACGGCAGCAAAGCCATCCATCAGGCCGCCTCCCATGCTGTTGAACGACTGCGCGATGGCAAGCGATGCCATGCCTACGGCAAAGAGCCTTATGTAGCTCATCAGGTTCGAAAAGCATGATATCGTATCGAGGAATGTCGTGAAGAAGCCACCGAGGCTTTTCTTGACACCTGTCGAGAACGGGACACCAGGCCCCTGTGCCGAGAAAAGGCAGACAAGCACGAATCCTGTACCGACACCTATTGCTATCACCTGCATCGGGAAAGGCTCCCCGATCACAAGGTTAAGGGCAAGGAAGTAGATCAGGATAGCGTCTATCAGCCAGCCTATCTCTGCGACAAGGGAGAGATCCCTCGCCTTCGCCTTCGTTATTATGTTTATGACCCGTCCGAGAGAGAGCTGGAGAGTGCCAAGCATGAAGCAGAACTTCATGAGCATGTTCTGCGTATACGTGGCATCAAGCCCGAAAAGCTCCGGATAGTTGGCGATCTGCGGTATTACAAGATGCTGCAGGAACGGAAGCTTCTCAAGGATCGAGAGTGATCCGAACCATGTGCCAGTCACCGCTCCCCAGACAACAGTCGCGCCGCCAAGGACATAGACCAGTATGTTCATGTCGCTGCATTTCTTCGTCTTCAGCTGCATTATCAGGCCGATGATCAGGAAGATCATGCCATATCCTGCATCTCCGATGATCATCGCGAAGAAGAGCGAGAAGAACACAAGGAAATACGATGAGATGTCATACTCATTATATCCCGGCACAGTCCCAAGGATGTCGAAGACGGGCTTGACTATCCTCACGAAGCCCTTGTATCTGACCTTTGTGGGAGGATTGTCGTCAGGACCAGGATCGGAGAGCGAATAAGCAAGCTTCTCACTCTTTGCGTATGAGACGAACTTATCCACATCCGATACAGGTATATACCCTGTAAGATACACGATATCGTCACCGGCCACGCTCTCTGTCACCTGCTCATAGACAATCGCCGCATCCTCATTCCTCAGCGCTTGCTCGTAAAGGGGTATATACAAAGCTGCCGCCTTTATCTTCGAATCAATCTCATCAAGCCTCTTTCTCGCCAGGAGAAGCTCTGAATCAAGCTCCGAAAGAGAGCATTCAGGGAGTGCAAAGCGCGACAGTGACAGTCCGGAAGGTATCTCATCCCCTATGACAGCAACAGCAAGGCTCTTGCCTGAATAAGAGACGGGGATGAAGCTCACGTCGGATTTCCTGAGGGCCTCTATGTCCTTCTTACCTCCAATCCAGAGAGAGATGGCAATCCCTGAATCGGCAAGGCTCTCGACAGATGTTGGGTCAAACTCTCCGAATGGGGCTATCCTGTCCCTCTCAGCTGATAATGAGGCGACCTTACCCTTCAGCTCATCCTCTTCAGCAAGCAATGCTGTCAGCGAAGCATGCACAGATTGAAAATCAGCACCTGACGCTTCTGACCGGGGGGCTTTCTTTCCGCATCTTTCCTTCAGTGCCTGCAGTACAGACGAGTACTCTGTCCGCCTCTTCTCGAGCTCATCAAGCGTGGAGGACTTCGTGACCATATCGGATATGTGCATGACACCGAGATCCTGCAGCGATGAAAGAAGCTCGGCCTTATGGAGTGCAGATGCAAGCACAACTGCTTTCTTCATCCGTTCTATCATATCAGCCTGCCTTCACCAGCTTGCGCTTGGCAATCTTCCCACGGACGACAGCCGCAGTCTGCTGATCCTGCAGGTATATTGATATCACGCGGATATTCTCCTTAGCCTCAGGGATCTTAACCTTCTCAAAGAGGTTGACACGCTGCACTGTTGTCCTGAGTTCCTTCTCCAGCAGGCTGATGCGCTCCTGGAGCGTCTTGACCAAGGCATCATACTTCGCGATGTCACGCAGCGCGACCAGAGCCTTGTCTACCCAGAGAGGATAGTACCGCAGATCATAGCGGAGATCCTGGAATACAAGACCTCGGAACACAGGGACAGCGACTCCCGCGATATTCTCAACATCCTTCTCGATATGGTCTATCCGTATGAGCTTCCCAATGGACTTCTCCTCAGGGAAGGCCGTATTGCCGCCATAGACAGCAATCCAGCCAGACAGCGAGGCTATAGCCTTGCGCTGCTCTTCCTTCAGCGCGGCAATCTCATTCTCGGCCTCGCGTATGACGCTCTGGAGCTGCTGCTGCTTGAGCTGGAGCGTCGGAAGATAGCGCTGGAACTGCTTCAGCTGGTCCTTCTGCTTCTTCTGCTCATTCTTGGTAAGCTTAACACCCACTGCCGCTCTCCTTCTTCGGCCAGTACTGCTCTATCAGATCTGATCTCAGGCCTGTCTCGCTAGGCTCGAAGCACTCAGCGAGGATCCTCCAGCCCTCATCAAGGGCCTCTTCAAGCGGGATGTTCACTGAGAGATCCATCATCCTCTGCTCGAAAAGCCTGCCGTATTTGAGAAGCTTCTCATCCCAGTCAGACATCGTGAATCCCATTGCCCTCTTCTCCTGCGAGTCCTTGCAGGCGGAGTAAAGCTTTATCATCCCGTCCATCAGCGACCTGTGGTCGCTTCTCGTATCCTTGTTGACATTCTGCTTGAGCCTTGAGAGCGAACCGAATGGCTCTATATGGCCATGCCTCAGATAGTACTGCCCCTCTGTTATGTATCCGGTGTTGTCAGGAACAGGATGCGTTACATCGTCTCCTGGCATCGTCGTGACTCCAAGTATGGTGACAGAGCCAGCGCCGGCAAAGCTCACAGCTTTCTCATAGCGCGAGGCCAAAGCCGAATACAGGTCGCCAGGATAGCCTCTGTTCGACGGCACCTGCTCCATTGTGATGGCAGTCTCCTTCAAGGCATCGCAGAAGTTCGTCATATCGGTAAGAAGAACAAGGACCTTCTTCCCATCCAGCGCGAAATGCTCTGCCACAGCAAGCGCCATATCAGGGACAAGGGTACACTCAACAGTCGGATCGGAGGCTGTATGGATGAACATGATGGTCCTTGACATAGCACCTGACTTCTCAAGCGTGTTGCGGAAGAAGAGATAGTCATCATATTTGAGGCCCATGCCTCCAAGCACGATCACATCAACCTCAGCCTGCATGGCGATGCGGGCAAGAAGCTCATTGTAAGGTTCTCCAGAGACAGAGAAGATAGGAAGCTTCTGCGATTCCACCAATGTATTGAAGACATCGATCATCGGGATTCCCGTACGTATCATCTTGTCAGGGAGTATCCTCTTCGACGGGTTTACCGAAGGTCCGCCTATCTC
The DNA here is from genome assembly GCA_949295675.1 of uncultured Spirochaetales bacterium. GTDB lineage: Bacteria > Spirochaetota > Spirochaetia > Sphaerochaetales > Sphaerochaetaceae > Ornithospirochaeta. Next base: position 20,049 of record CASFMA010000092.1, read on the forward strand.
GACCATGTCATCTGTAAGCTCCGGTCCATTGTCCCTTGGCTTTCCTGCTCCGTCAAAGACACGTCCAAGCAGGTTGTCCGAATAGCTGACACGCATCGGGACACCAAGGAAACGCACGCTATCACCGGTAGATACGCCCTGCCCTCCCTTGAACACCTGGAGGGATACCTTGTCCCCGTCAAGCTTGATGACATTGGCATATCCCGTGCCTGATGATGTGGTGATCTCGGCAAGGTCATTGTTCCTCACCCCCTCAGCACGGACGGTGATGACGTTGCCTACGATTGAATCAATCTTCGTATAGACTTTCTCGATCATCTGATCTTCCCCTTATAGCAATCAATCACGGCCTTCTCACGATCGGAGAATCTCTCATCTGTCTCCGCTGTGCCGTTCCAGTCAAGGAAGCGCTGCCTCAGGTCATTGAAGAATGACCTTGCCTCCTTCTTATCGGAAAGAGCGAAATCAGAGCGAAGAATATCAAGCAGTATGGCAAAGGAGCTTCTCTGGCGCTCAATGGAGACAGTCGCATCGACAGGATCGAATGAGTTCTGCTGCATGTAGACAGCATCAAGGAACTCTCCCTTCTGATAGATGATGTAGTCCTCAAGGCTTGTGCCTTCCTCTCCGACAACCTTCATCATCTGACCTATCTCATTGCTGCGCCTGAGGTAGGAATAAGACTCATCGACCTCATCATGGTCTATGATGCCGCTATATTTTGACCATGAGTCCATAGGATCTATCGCAGGATACTTCCTTGCATCAGAGCGCTCCCTGGAAAGCCCATGGAACGCGCCTACGACCTTCAGCGTCGCCTGTGTCACAGGTTCCTCGAAGTTGCCTCCCGCAGGTGACACAGTCCCTCCGATAGTGACAGACCCAATGCTTCCGTCCCTGAGCCTCACCTTGCCTGCCCTCTCATAGAACTCAGCGATCCTCGACTCAAGATATGCCGGGAAAGCCTCATCTCCTGGGATCTCCTCCAATCGTCCAGACATCTCCCTCATGGCCTGTGCCCATCTTGATGTGCTGTCCGCAAGAAGCAGGACATCAAGGCCCATGTTCCTGTAATACTCAGCCATAGTGACTGCGGTATATACGGAGGCCTCCCTTGCGGCAACAGGCATCGAGGACGTGTTGCATATGATTATCGTACGCTCCATAAGGCTGCGTCCTGTCTTCGGATCGGTGAGCTCCGGGAACTCCTTAAGTATCTCGACAACCTCTCCGGCACGCTCCCCGCATGCTGCGATGATGACGATATCTACATCAGCGTTCCTTGATGTAAGATGCTGCAGGACCGTCTTTCCGGCACCGAACGGGCCAGGAATGCAGTATGTTCCGCCCTTAGCGACAGGAAGGAATGTATCGATGAGCCTGATCTTCGTCACCATGGGCTCATCAGGCATCACACGCTCCTCATATGATCTTATCGCGATCTTGACAGGCTGAGTGATTATCATTGAGAGATCCTTCGTCTCACCAGCTTCATTCTCTATCGTGCAGACCGTGGATCGGCTATGATGGAGCCCCTTCTCCGCAATGCTCTTTATCTTCCATGTTCCCTGAAGTGAGAATGGAACAGTTATCCGATGGGTGAATATACCTTCCGGGACAGTCCCGAAGTAATCTCCGGCAATGACTGTATCACCGGCCTTCTTCGTCGGTGTGAACTCCCACTCCCTGTCCGGAAGCGGTGTAAGGTACACCCCCCTGTCAAGGAAGAAGCCGCACTTTTCGGCAAGATCCGGCAGAGGATTCTGCAAGCCATCGAATACCTGCGTGAGAAGACCAGGGCCAAGCTCGACTGAGAGCAGCTCTCCTGTGAACTCTACCTCATCACCGACTTTTATGCCGCCGGTCATCTCATAGACCTGCATTGATGCAATCCCGTCGGTTATCCTTATTATCTCGCTCTTGAGCCTCGTATCGCCGACGCGGATATAACCGACCTCATTCTTGATGACGCTATCGCTGAAGCGGACATTCACCATATTTCCGTTCACACCGGTAACGTGGCCGATTGCGCTTGTTGCCATATTCACTCCTTTATAGGAAAATCTCCCTCTCTATATCTTTGTAAAGCCTGTCGAACTCCGCCTGCCCCTTCTCCTGTGAGAATGAAGATGAGCGTTCCATCAGCTGAAGCTTCAGGGCATAGATCATGATTGAATCAGTGCTGAATGGAGATCCGACCTTACAGGATGAAAGAAAGTCGAAATAAATGGAAAGCACTGCTTTCTCAGCCTCAAGAGGATCCATATCGTTCACAATTGACCTGATTCTCTCCTTGAGCCCTTTGTCTTCGCCCTCGCTCTTGCCATACCCCTCGAAACCAAGTGTGGAGGCACGTTCCTGGACTATCAGGCTCTCAACCCTGTCATGGAAATCCTTCCACTTCCTTGCTATCGGAGAGGAAGGGGCAGCGTCAAAAGACGTCGTCGACAGCGACAGCAGGCTCTCATAATCCTTCTTTGAAAGATATCTGCCAGCACTCTCCACGAAATCGCCATAGCTCATCGGGCACTCCCTTCCCATCACCAGCATCGGAAGGGATGATGCGAAGTAGTAGTACTCAGCCATCATCAACCCTCGATCAGAGCCTTGAGCGATGATGACAGATATGGCAGCAGAAGCTCAGCGCTTTCCTCGCCTGTCATATCTATGTACCCGGAGCCATCCTTCTCAATGATCCGGAATCCTGAGGAAATGCGTGAGGAAGGCCTGAACTCAAGTCCTTTCCTTATCTCATCTGCAAACTGCGCCGAAAGCTCAGCGGCTACAGCGTCCATGTCAGCTTCAGGTATCTCGACGATGCTGCCGGAGAATTCACCTGAGATAACCGCCTTCAGGATAGCGACAAGATCAGAGCCGTGCATTGCATCGCGGCATCCTGCCTTCAGTATCTCTGTATATTTTCCTTCGATGCTTTTCCTCAGCGATAGCGAGACATCTCGCGCCGCCTGCTTTATCGAGGCCTGGGCAGATGCCCTCTCCGTCTCGATCGAAGCCTTTGCACCTTCAAGGAGCCTGGCCCTCTCCTTTTCCGCATCCTCTATTATGGCTTTTGCCCGGGCCTCTGCCTCGCTGATTATACGCTCAGCATCGAGCTTTGCCTTGTCAATTCCTTCCTTGCGGATTGAATCCACTAGATCCTGAATCTGCTGTTCCATTGCAACCTTCCTGTATGAAAGTACTTAATTGAATATAACCCTTCTGGATGAAAAATACAAAGAAATACTATGAAGAATAGATATATCCGGGGATCTGTTCAGAACACAGAATCTACACAAATTGCCAAAGTATCCCATTTTGCCGATAATCAACCACGATGACAGAGAGCAAAGGAAACAGCTACGGCATATTTGCCAGGCCTGGCAGGATAAGGGGAATAATAGCAATCAGGAACCTCAGGAACGGCAAGACGCTTCTGGAGAAGACAGAGGATGCTGTCAAAGCATTCAAGGATGAACGCTTCAAGCTTGATCTGGGAATGCACCCGTCAAAGGAGCTGCAGGAAGAGTATACGGCAACAGGCCTTGAGCTTTTCTCCATAGACCTTGAGAAGGAGTGCGGAAAGGATGAGGACCTTGACGCGGCACTCTCTGAATGCAGAGAGAGATATATGAAGGAAGGGATCGCCCTTTACTGAAGCATGCCCATGACAGAAAACAACAGGCTGTACTAGAATACAGCCATTATGGCTGAAAGAGAGACACTTGCTTCCAGGCTTGGCTTCATCCTGCTTTCCGCGGGATGCGCAATCGGACTAGGGAACGTATGGAGATTCCCTTATATCACAGGGCAGTACGGCGGCGCCGTATTCGTATTGATCTACCTTATCTTCCTGATCATAATAGGGCTTCCCGTAATGGTGATGGAATTCTCTATAGGAAGGGCATCTGGCAAGAACATAGCTGATGCGCTGAGGATACTTGAGCCAAAAGGCACGAAATGGCATTGCTATGGACCAGTCGCGATTGCCGGGAACTATCTGCTGATGATGTTCTATACTGCCATCACAGGCTGGCTCATATATTACTTCCTCTCAACGCTTGCGGGAAGGACCGTCGGCTTCGATGCTGAGGCTTCAGCGGTATTCTTCTCTTCCCTCAAGGGCAGCACGGCAACAGGCATAGCATTCATGGCAGCAAGCGTGATCATCGGCTTCATGATCTGCCTTGGCGGGCTGCAGAAAGGTGTTGAGAAAGCCTCGAAGGCAATGATGCTCTGCCTCTTTGCGATAATGATCGTTCTAGTGATCAACTCATGCCTTCTCCCCGGGGCGAAGGAAGGCCTTGCCTTCTATCTGGTCCCGGATTTCCGGAAAGCCGCCGATGCAGGACTGTCCGAGGTGGTATTCGCAGCAATGAGCCAGGCATTCTTCACGCTCAGCATAGGAATGGGAGGGATGGCGATCTTCGGCTCATACACATCAAAGGCACAGTCGCTTACAGGAGAGGCTGTACGTGTGATAGCCCTCGATACCTCGGTCGCGCTCATGGCTGGCCTGATAATCTTCCCCGCATGCTTCACATATGGAGTGCAGCCTGATGCTGGCCCTGACCTGCTATTCATCACGCTGCCAAGCATATTCTCCAAACTCCCCGGCGGAAGGATATGGGGAGCGCTTTTCTTCCTGTTCATGGGCTTTGCCGCAATGACCACGCTCATTGCCGTATTCGAGAATATAATCGCATACTGGATGGACAGCCACGGCTGGACAAGGAAGAAAGCCGTGCTTATCAACATGTTCGCAATAATGATGCTTGCAATTCCCTGCATACTCGGCTATACCGTCCTTTCGGATTTCCATCCACTTGGGCCAGGCTCGCAGATCCTTGACCTGGAGGACTTCCTTATCTCATCAACGATAATGCCTCTTGGGTCTTTGATCTTCACGGTCTTCTGCGCCCATAGATGCGGATGGGGCTGGGATGGTTTCATAGCTGAAGCAGACACGGGGAAAGGACTTAAGTTCCCACCATGGCTCCGTATCTACGTGAAGTGGGTACTGCCATTCATCATCGGCGTAATCTTCATAAAAGGCTATTGGGATATCTTTTCAAAGATACTATAGCAATCACATATTTCTTAATCAGCTCTATATATTCTTAATACTGGATATATAGAGCTATATAATCAAACAAATATCATATCATATTAAAATCATATGAATACCAACCATTCTGAATTATGAATTAATATCATTAAGGTAAAATCCAGAATCGATTCAAATAAAATTATCTGAACACCAATCAAAGAACAATTTCGTTTCCAATAGCTCCTTCTGCATTCTTCCATGGAAAACCTATCGTTATTTTATATTTTAGCGAATCTTCTTGCTCTGGATTTTCGTTATTCTCAGGATAGGCACCACACGAGAAGCTGAATCATACCCACAGCAGATTGTGGAAAGCATACCTCAGATAGCCTAAAAAGAATTGAATCATGAGCAAAGACAAACGATAAGCTTGATGCCTGCATGGATTATGTTCAAAAAGCGCTGGCAAATAAAAGGATCCAAAGTTCAGTGATGCAGCATTGCACGCAAGCTATAAGCCTGGCCATCGACAGGAAGGATCAAGAATCTAGCAGCTGCACAAGATGAAAGAATAACAATAAGGTATAAATACATGCTTCAAGATTCATATATATTGCTACTCGCTTACTGAAAGCAAAATGTAACAAGAATTATATCAAATAATATGTATAATTACATAATATATACAAGTAATAATATCTAAAATTAGAGTATAAATTGAATTCTTATATAAATATTGTGATAAAAGACATTCAAAACACTGATAACCATCCAAACAGAGCGAATCTTTACCGAATGTGATGACTCCCCTTGTGTATAGTCTTCAAATCCTGCTGGCTCTACTCATCTGCGATACATGTACATCTTGTTTTTATATAATACTGCGTGCTGATATCTTCTGCTGTCAATGTCTCAAGAAGATGGGCCTATAACAAAGTTTTATCTGTCAGGTTTCACTGTACACGAACAGAACACTCAAACTTATTCTATGATAGAAGATGGATCATACTTCAA
>CASFMA010000093.1 GCA_949295675.1 uncultured Spirochaetales bacterium
AAAAAGAAAAGCTCCCTTTTCAGGAAGCTTTGAAGGTGTGAATCGGATTCGAACCGATGAAAAACGGTTTTGCAGACCGTCCCCTTAGGCCACTTGGGTATCACACCACGTTTTCAGTTGCTTTGTGACTATATCATATGAAGCCAATTCAATCAAGGCTTCAGAGCCGCTACGATTGATCTTATTCTGCTCTTATTCTGCTCTTCCGGATTCCTGGAATATGTCTTCATTCCTCACGCCTTCGTTCATCTGCCTTATTACTCCCATGGTCATGGGGACGGACATCAGGAATGTGACCACGTCTGCAAGCGGCTGTGCTATCTGTATTCCCCATATCCCTATCAGCGGAGGCAGTATCCATACTATCGGTATGAGTATGATTCCCTGACGCGCAAAGCCAAGTATTGACGCCCTCCACATCTTGCCTGTTGTCTGGAGCAGCATATTGCTTATCGTTATCCATGATGAGAATACGAGCGTGAAGCACCTCAGGCGCAGAGCTATGTCACCGATCTCTATGACTTCCATGTCTCCTTTCCTGAAGAACCCGACAATAGGTGATGCCCAGATATATTCTATCACGGCGAGGACAAGGAGCACCGCTGACATCATCTTGACGCAGAACCAGAAACCATCCTTCACGCGCTTGTACAGCCCTGCGCCATAGTTGTATCCGCACACTGGCTGGAATCCCTGCCCGACACCTATGAGGACTGAGTTCGTGAAGTTGCCGATCTTGTTCACGATCGCCATGGCAGCTATCGCGGCATCCCCGAACGGAAGGGCTGCATTGTTGAGGCAGATCATCGCCACAGATGTGACGCTCTGCCGGCATAGCGATGGAAATCCTCCGTTTGTTATCATCTTCAGCATCTTCATATCAGGCTTGAACGACCTCGGCCGTATCTTCACTGTTCCTATACGTTCAGAAAGCATGAAGAGGATGAGGAAGCTTATTATCTGGCTTATCGCAGTCGCAAGCGCCGCTCCTGATATCCCCATATCGAAGATGAATATGAAAATAGGGTCGAGGAAGAGATTGAGTATGCCTCCTGTGGTCAGACCTATCATCGAGTAGAATGAGTTTCCCTCGAATCTCAGCTGGTTGTTCAGGACGAGCGATGATGCCATGAATGGGGAGGCTATCAGTATCCAGAACATATAGTCCATGGCGTATGGCAGGATTGTCTCAGATGAACCGAGGAATATCGACATGGGCCGAAGGAATATCAGGCCGATCACCGTGACAGCTGTGGAGAATATCAGTGATGAGAAGAATCCTGTCGATGCAAGCTCTTCTGCAGTCTTCTCGTCATGTGCGCCGAGCCGCCTTGACATGTTGTTGCCGCTTCCCTGTCCGAAGAAGAACCCTATTGCCTGTATCACTGACTGGAGCGACAGCGCGACTCCTACAGCAGCCGATGCGCTTGTTGATATTTGCCCGACGAAGAAGGTATCGGCAGCATTGTAGAGTGTCGATATCAGATTGCTTATGATCGTCGGGACAGACAGTGTGAGTATAAGCCTCCTTACAGGAGTTTCCGTCATTGTCCTGTATTTTTCCTCTGGTGTCTGCGTCTTCATATTCCTATTTACGATAGTAAGCCGCAAAATGAGGATTGAGAAGCCCATCGGCATGATTGGGCATCGGCATGTGCTGCACGGGCTTATTGGGCAATGGCTCTTGCTGTGCTGTATGCGTATCCAAGGGCTTCGTGGCCGGATATCTCATTCCTTTCGTTCACGCCGCCAGCGAATATCGTGCTTGTAAGAGATGCGCGTTCAAAGCAGTCAACCCATCCCCTGATACATTCCACAGCTTTCCCAGGGGTGCTTTCACTGTCCTCTGCCGCTGTCAGCAGAAGATATGCAGATCTGAAATGGTAATCACCGCCATACAGTGGATTCGCCCTGTCCAGCAGTGTCTTCAGCTGCCCTGATATACCGAAATAGTAGATAGGCGAGGCGAATGCCAGCACATCAGCATCGTGCATCTTCCTCACTATCTCCTGCGCGTCATCATCAATGAAGCATCTCCCGTTCTTCTGGCATGAAAGGCAGCCGATGCAGAAGCGAATGTCCTTTCCCTTGAGCGTTATCTTCTCTGTTATGTGCCCTGCGTCAGATGCGCCTTCTGCGAACGCATCCGCAAGTGCTTGTGAGTTGCTTCCATCCCTTAGGCTTGATGATATGATAAGTACTTTCATGTGTTCTCCTTGCTTTCCAGAAGCATAGGATGTTAAGCCTATGCCATCAAATACTTATTTTCTTGATCATTGCATAGGCAGGACTTATGACATCGGCACTTTTCCGCGTATTGAGTCAAGGAAGATCTTTGCGGCCTTGGTGAGAGGCTTGTCCTTCCATATGAGGATCATGCTGTCATTCATCTCCGGCTGCAGCGGCCTGAATGCAAGATCCGTATTTGCCGTATTTATTACAGATCCATAGCCTATGGCATATCCGAGGCCTTCACGCACCATCAGCGATGCGTTGTACAGCAGGTTGTATGTGTCGGCTATCGTATATCTCTCATAAGCAGTGCCTGCCCATCCGATCAGCTTCTTTGAGAATTCGGATTGGCTTGAGATGATCAGGGGCAGCGCCATCAGATCCCTTGGCGTTATGCTGCTGTGTCCTGCCAGCGGCGAATCACTGCGCATCAGCACTCCCCATGGCTCCTGTGCCGGGAGCTGTATCGCTGTATAGCCTTGCGGTGCCTGCCGTCCTAATATCACGCCGAAGTCAAGAAGACCTCTTCCCAGCCTGTATTCGATATCTTCTGCGTTTCCGCTGTATATATGGAACTTGACCGCTGGATGCCTTCTGGATATCTCCTTCATGGCCTTCATGACATATGAAAGGCTCTCTCCCTCTCCTGATCCTATATATACATTGCCTTTCACGGTACCGCCTTCCGCGGATATCTCATCCTCTGTCTTCTTTATCATATCAAGTATTTCCGCCGCTCTTTTCCTGAGTATCAGCCCCTCATCGGTAAGCTCGAGGCGTTTTGTGCCTTTTGATGCCCTTATGAATAGTTTCCTGCCGAGCTCGTCCTCCAGTTCCTTCATCTGCATCGAGAGGGTAGGCTGTGTTATATGAAGTATCTCTGCCGCATTTGTTATGCTGCCAGCATCTGCTATTGCCATGAAGTATTTCAGTGTCCTGATTTCCATATGATGATTATCACATAGGATTTTCTTATGCAAAAGCTTAAGAAAGTAATATTTGCTGATGACTTAATCCATAAGTAGACTGCTTCTGTCATGAAGTTTGGAGGTGTCGGTATGCAAAGAATCATTTCTATTCTCATTGTCATGTTCCTTGTGCTCTCTTCCAGCTTTGCTGAAGGAGAGGCTATGAAGACAACAGCGATCGGTACGGATGATACGGTCACGGATGGCTATTACATCTTTGACCTTGCCGATGGAGTGGAGAGGCGTGCGGTATTCTACCAGAATCGTTTCGGCATAGTTATTTCGGGTGATCTCTATACGCCTGAAGATCTCGATGAGGACGGCAGTTATCCGGCTATTGTCGTAGGCGCCCCTTATGGAGGAGTGAAGGAGCAGGGGCCTGGCATCTATGCCAATGAGCTTGCCAGACGTGGCTTTGTCGTCCTTGCGTTTGATCCATCATATAATGGGGAGAGCGGAGGGGAGCCACGCCATATCTCTTCACCTGAGATATTCAGCGAGGATTTCAGCGCTGGTGTTGACTTCCTTGGCCGGCTTGGATATGTGGACCGCGAGAAGATCGGGGCAATCGGGATCTGTGGATCTGGAGGCTTCGCTATTTCTGCAGCTACCATGGATTCCAGGATCAAGGCCGTAGCCACAGCAAGCATGTATGATATATCAATGAACAACAGCCTTTCAGGAAGCGAGCGTGCGGAACTCCTTGATGCGCTCAGCCAGCAGAGGTGGGTAGATGTTGACAATGGATATCCTGAGGTAGACAGGATGTATCCAGCCGATGCTCCTTATCCTGAGATGCCGGAAGGTGTAACTGGGCTTAATGTCGAATGGTATACATTCTACGCACTTGAGCGTGGATGGCATCCAAACGCAGGCGGCGCGTTCACAGTTACAAGCAATCTTGCATTCATGAACTATCCTCTTCTGAGCCATATTTCAGAGATATCACCGCGTCCTATACTCTTCATCGTCGGGGAGAATGCACATTCGGTGGCGTATAGCGAGAAGGCTTATTCAGAAGCTTCTGAGCCTAAGGAGCTTTACGTTGTGCCTGATGCTATCCATATAGATCTGTATGACCGTGTCGATAAGATACCGTTCGACAGAATAGAGGAATTCTTCAGAGAGGCATTCGGAATGTGATCATCACATGCTGTCAGCTGCCAGGCTCTTCTTCAGGGCTTGGCGCTGTCTCGGCTATCATTGCCAGCAGCAATGTCCTGACGCATCTTCTTGTCATCTCATATACAGAGATCCTGGCGGGCTTCAGGTTTGCCTTCTTCATCGCTTCCCGCTGCTTCCCTGTCGGATGCACATAAGGATATATGCCGTACATGAATGGGAAGAACTCATATATGAAGTCTTCCCTCGTATTCTCTGAAAGCACAGGGAAGAACTTTGCAAGGCATGATTCGACAAGATCCCTCGCTTCCTTGTAGTGGCATTTGAATCCTACAAGGCGTTCTTCCCGGCTATGTTCCTCTATCTCATAGAGGTTCATGCACTGGATCTTAAGGAGAAGCTCGCGTGATCTCATGCTGTCTGCGATCTTTTCCGCGAACGCATCGGCATCAAGTTCTTCGTTATCTTCGAGTATCTTCCTGAGTGATCTGTTCCACGCTATATATTCATTCTCCAGTATGGCAAGGAATATCTCCTCCTTTGTCTGGAAATAGTTGTATATAGAAGGTCTGGAAAGGCTTGTCTCCTCGCTTATATCCTTGAGGGTGATCTTCTGGAAAGCCATTGTCTTGTACAGCTTCCTGCAGGCATCTATTATCTCCTTCGGCCTTGTCTCAACGATATCCTTAGCAACTTTAGCCATTTTGTCTTCCTCTTGCTTTGCTTGTTGTTGATGATTATAGCCTGAACTGATGATGTTATCGATATGGAAAAGCTTGTTGATATATTTATAAATGCTCATAAGGCATTGTTGATAATGAGAAATAAGCATTAGACATTGCAAAGCCTAAGTATTAGATTACAGTCTGATAATGGAGGCGATTATGGTAAAGCAGACAGCAGGGCGTGATGCCCTTACAGGATTTGCGGACGAGTTTGCCCATCTCAACGATGACATACTCTTCGGAGAGGTGTGGTCCAGGGAGGACAGGCTCTCGCTGAAGATGCGTTCCATCATAACCATCACCGTGCTGGTATCGAAAGGTCTTGTGGATAG
>CASFMA010000094.1 GCA_949295675.1 uncultured Spirochaetales bacterium
CAGCAGGCCAGGTAGGATTCGAACCTACAACACCCGGTTTTGGAGACCAGTGCTCTAGCCGTTGGAGCTACTGACCTGCTCGCACCCCGAATACGTGATTACTTTATCTTGGTCTCGCGATGCAGAGTGTGCTTGTGCTCGAATGGGCAATACTTCATAAGCTCAAGCTTATTTGGCGTATTGCGGCGATTCTTCTCGGTTGTGTAGTTCTTCTGCTTGCACTCCGTACACTGAAGAGCAATCTTCTCTACTGGACCTTTCTTCTTTGAACTAGCCATCTATATTCTCCTGACCTTTGGTCTTTATTTCTTCTGAACAGCCGTAATACGGCCCGCAGAAGCGTATGATATACAACTACGCCGATACATGTCAAGCCAAACGGAAGTACCAAATAGGGATACTACCAGCTTTCGGCATAGAACATCAAGATAGTCCAAGCTTTTTCCTCAGATTATCATCGTAATCTCATCACCACATAATCAGCAAACATAGAAGCCGGATAGAGCTAATCCTCAGCGCTTCGCCCCATAAGAGGAATACAAATGCAGCAGAAAGACTATCCCCTGCCCCGTCTGCATCGAAAGCATTGTACCATCTGATGCTGCATGCACAGGAGTTTTGCCCCTTCTTAGCACTATGCGCCATATCCGCCACAGGATACCACTGCTTGACGCAACTCCTGCTGAACAGGGAATCAGCAATGTCATCTGGGCTCAGGCCATGGGATCAACGGCAGCAGGAACCTCATCATTCATCTTCACTATCGTCGTACGCCTTATACATTGATCACATAATTATGAAAGCCTTATATTGGTGTCAAAAAAGCGCCCAGCATCAAGAACAGGGAAAAGAGCATCCCTGGAACTGCAGCTGCATGCAGCAAGCGTGCCGTGAACGACAGCATCGAAATGTTCCGTCATGACCGACGCAAGATTATCCCGCACAAGCCTTGTATCATCCCAGATCATTAAGCGTGACAGCTGCAGCTCACGCCTAAAGCTAATGCAGACATGCGACCCGGAAATCAATGCCGACGCTTGAAACTGAAGCCATCGACAGGCGTTCCAGCTCACCATCACATGCAGCTATCCCTCTCCAGCTTTCCTTAATATGCCTGCAATATTCAGTGGAACGCCTCCAAGAGTCTTCGCTCCATTGTTCACATTCCAAAATGACTCCACCAATGCAAAACATCTTCAATATTAATATTTTTCAATATATTAATACCTATTTAGGTATATTTATTACCAAATAGATACAAATATTTTCTTTCCCGCAAACCTTGATCTGTCATAGCAAATGACAGCTGCACTGCCTTGGAATATGAGGAGCGTATCATGCCATGGCGAATCATCAATGAAGAGAATGCAAAACTTGTACATATACACATGTAAACAAGGCACTGAGTACAAAAGGTGGAGTTCTCATCACGGGAGACGAGTGCGACCGCAGGGCATCTCCCAAGATTCTTATGAATTCCATTATAGCCACAGCCGCAGGCCTCTCCATCAACGACAGCAGTCTCAGTAAGCTTCATCAGCATGCCTTTGAAGTGGTTACAGAAACAATGGAAAACAAGAACCTCTCCTTGATAAAAGGCTTGAAGCCATATGGCATGGTTCTCAGCTCTTCGTTCCGTAGGCAAAGGCATTCACAATGATAAGATCTTTGCGATCAGAAGGAGGCAGGAAGATAAATTCCTGCTATGCGTATTCAACATCTCCCATAAGAAGCAGGTAGAAGGATCTGATTAATTCACAGGGATCCGCCATGAAAGAATGGCCTGGCCCGGCATTTAGCTTCAAGGATATGACAGCCTGCATCCTGCAGACTATGCTGCCTGAGCGGGCGTAAGATGCTTCCTCTTGTAATAGAAGTAATATGGCACTTCGAAAAGGAGCATCAGCACCCAGCCAATCGCACAGGCATACGCTATCGCATGTATTCCCATATGTGGCACAAGGATGAACGTGAAGAGAACCCTCATCGATGCCTGTATGAACGTAGATACAAGCGTGACACTCATGTTGCCCACCCCTCGGAAGAACCCTTGGATTCCATTGGTATAGGCTGGAAATATATAGAGAAATGCCATCGTCGAGAGATACAGCTGTCCCTCCTTTATCACTTCCTCCGCGCCATCACCGCTTATGAAAAGGTGCATTATGCCTTCATTGAACAGGAATACGGCAGATGCGATGAGGAAGAAGTATATAGTCTCAAGCAGCATGCCTCTTCTGAAGCCCTGCAGCATTCTCTTCGTATTGCCAGCACCTTTGTTCTGGGCGACAAACGTCGTTATGCCATGGCTTATCTGCTGCTCTGGCGTGAAGGCGAAGTCATCAATCCTCGTGACTGCGTTATACGCTGCGATTGTCACCACTCCCAACGTATTGACTGCGCTCTGTATCAGAAGCTTCCCGATAGGCTGGCATGCCTGCTGCAATGCAGTGACTGAGCCATATGAAAGCGTTGTCTTCAGCAGGTTCCTGTCAACCTTTATCTCCCGTGGCTTAAGGCTGAGCATCGGGACTTTCCTGTAGATATAGGCAAAGCATAGCAACGCGGAAACCATCTGTGCCACGGTGGTGGTGACAGCAGAGCACATTATCCCGAAGCCCATATACCCTATAAAGAAGAGATCGGAGACACAGTTCAGTATGGATGAGGCCATGAGGAACTTCAGCGGAGTCTTTGAGTCCCCTACGCTCTTGAGCGCCTGCGAAAGCGCATTGTAGAAATATGTGAACGGCGCACCTATGAACACTATGCGGATATAAAGGGCCGTTATATCTATGATAGACTGCGGGACATTCATCGCATGGAGCAGCGGATAGGCGAAGATTATGCCGAGGGCAGCGACCGCGACTGAGAAGAAAGTCCCGAATACAAGAAGCGTTGACAGCTCCTTCTTGAGCTTTTCATGGTCATTCCCTCCGAAGAATGAGCTCATCAGCACTCCAGCACCCATACATATCCCGGAAATCCCGAGTATGAGTATATTCATGATCGGAGAAGCCATGCCCGTCGCAGCAAGGGCATCTGTCCCTATGAAACGTCCGGCGATCATTGAATCAACAGCGTTGTAGGCAAGCTGGAACAAATTGCCAAGCACAAGGGGTATCGAATAGGAAACAAGCTTCCGGAAGATGCTTCCATTTGTCATGTCCATAATAGCCATGGGCCCGATTGTATCACCTTAGACGTTCTGTTGCGATAATCCAGGCTATGCCCTTAGCCATTCTCAGCTCAGTTTCCCTGAAATGGTTGCCCTTGTTGAGCTCAAGAGCGCACTCAACGCCATGCTTGCGGAAGAATCCAGCGAGCTTCACGGTATTGCATCCAACGCTTCTCATCACCTTGCTTCCCGCAGATGACTCCTTATCCCCGAGAGATAGGTAGATACAGCGAGGCTTGCACGCGGTATCGTGATTATCTGCGTAATCGAGGAATCCAGGATACCAAAGTGAGCCGGAAGCACTTGCCGCCGCTGAGAAAATATCGGTCCTGAACAGGGAATAGATTGCAAACAATCCTGCAAGCGAATACCCCGCAATTGCAACAAACGATGGCCTATAGCCGATTGTATCTATTATTTCAGGCACTATTTCAGACTCTAATGCCCTTATATAGTCATCAGCAAGGCCTTTGCAGCAAGGAAGCCACGAGGCAAGGCCTTCTGCAGGCCATGGCGTCAGGTCATCGTACCAGCTGAGGCCGCTGATGGCAGCGAGGGAGTATGGTGATGATGTCAGCAGGCGCAGGGTATCATCGACGGCCTTTCCCTCACCTTCTGCCGTATTAAGTATTACAAGAGGCGCATCTTCACACCTGCGGAGGATCTCCACTGTCTTTCCTGCGATTTCCATATGATCTAACCTCATAAGCACGTACATGTAGTGACAAAGAAAACAGCAGCCGCTATCATTCCGCACCATGAGAATAATACTGCAGCTTTCGCTTCTTTTCCTCATCACAATCATCGGTGAGGCCATATCATATATATTGCCGTTCTCTTTCCCGGGGACGCTTATAGCGATGTTCATCCTTCTTCTGCTGCTGGCATCAGGCATTGTCAAGGAGGAGCAGCTCACTGAATGCGCCACATTCTTCTCCAGGTACATGGCACTGTTCTTCATACCTGCAGGAGTCGAGGTCATAGAGAACCTGGAAGTGCTGAAGTCAAGCTGGCCTGCTGTCGTGGGAATCTCTCTTGTCTCGCTGTTCGTCACATTCCTGGCCGCGGCCAAGGCTGTGGAGTTCACTGAATGGATAGCAGGGAGGAAGAGAAGATGAAGGCAATCATCACCGAAACCCCCCTTTTCGGCATCACGCTTACCATCATCAGCTTTGCTGCAGGGGTATATCTGAACAAGAAGACAAGGAAAGCCATATTCAATCCGCTGCTTGTCGCAGAGATACTTATAATATCTGTGCTCATCGTGTTCCGCATTCCCTTTTCCGCATATGACAAAGGCGGGACGTTCATCAACATGTTCCTCGGCCCTGTCACAGCACTTCTCGCATACTCTGTCTACAGGGAAAGGAAGCTTGTACTGCACCATCTTGCATCGATAGCAGCGGGGACCTTTGCCGGCAGCATAGCCTCTCTCGTGACGATACTTCTCATATGCAGGGCCCTGGGGATAGATGAGACGCTGACATCATCGCTCATGCCCAAAAGCGTGACGACACCGATTGCTGTCGCGATATCCGAGACACTGGGAGGGATACGTTCAATAACAGTGACAGCTCTTCTCTTCACGGGTGTTGCAGGGAACATCCTCGCACCTCTCATGATAAAGATATTCGCCGTGAGAAGCCGTGTGGCCCAGGGCGTCGCAATCGGAACCGCAAGCCATGTCGTAGGAACATCAAAGGCTCTTGAGCTTGGAGAGGACATCGGTGCGATAAGCAGCATCGCCCTGTCGTTCTCAGGAATCATAACAGCAATTGTTGCCATGGTATTTTTCGTCTAGAATGAGATCATGAGGAAAATCCTTCCATTATTCATACTGCTTTCCGTGCTTGCACCTCTTTCCGCAGACAGCGACATCGCCACGCTCGGCATGGCCGGCGGCTATTCCATGAAGGACAATACAGCGCTCATGGGATTCAATGGAAGCTACGCATACTATGTGTCGGTCGGCGGCACAGCAGGCGTAGGAGCAGGAGTGCATGGCGATATATCATTCGGGCTCAACCATGAAGAATTCTCCTTCGCAGGAGGCTTCATAGGAGGCCTTGGGCTGGAGTTCAGGCTGACAGAAGAACTGTCGCTCAACATCCTGGCAGGCCCAGGGATCGTTGCTGAAAGCGGTATCAATGAGCCCTCAGTGGGAATAGGCGCAGGGATTGATGCCTCTGTCTCATATTTCTTCGGAGACAGCAAGACAATAGGAATAACCGCAGGCATATCGCTATACCCGCAGTTCCTGATCTTTGATGATGCGGGACACACTCCTTTCAGGATTGCCGCCTATGGATATGCAGGAATGTCATTCAGGTTCCCGGCTTCAATCATAGCCATGCCTGCCATGCTCTACCTTTTCGACTGATCAATGCCTCCGCGGTACTTTGGATACAATGCAATGATACGGTCTGCATCCTTCGTGCTCTCACCGTTCCTTTCCCTCAGCACGCGTACAAGGGAAGCCGCCTCGAGCTTTGAAGTCAGCACCTTGCTGTAGTTCATCTCATCCACCAACGATGAATAATCAGGGTTGCCTCTCAGATATGTATCGAGGAATTCCTTCATGGGCAGGGTGGCCTTCCCTATATTCGCCTTAAGTGCAGAGTCCCTCCCTGATATATCATCAAGAAGTCTGGCCAGCTCATCATCAGCCTGGACATACAGACCGGACGCAAGAAGATAGCGGATGCGGTTGGTACGGTAATAAGGAAGCAGCTTATCCTTGTCCTTCGCCTCTGAATATGCCTTGTCGATGATCTCAAGCGCACGTTCAGGCTTTCCTGATGCAGAGTATCCGTCTGCCAGATACGCATAGGACGAGAAGCTGTCAAAGCTACCCTTCCGTGTCCTTCCTGCGACGCTTCCATAAGCTTCGATGAATCTATCTGGATCCATATCGTGGAAAAGGATTCCGAGCAGCCCCGTATTCGTGGCAGATGCCGTGAGATTGCCTGCTATCCTTGCTGCAAGCAGACCGATGACAGCAATCATCAGAGCTGCAAGCGGCCTTGTCCATACAAGTATGAAATCCTTGATGAACATCACATAGATTTCCAGAATAAATGCCACCGCCGCTATGGCAGCGACCACAACAATGCTCTTCCTGAAACAACGTATCATAAGTGTGGATTCTAGCAGTTCATGCCAGCGTCTGCAAAACTTTTGCAGCCGCTGTGCTTCATAACAGCAAACATAGATATATCATGACTTTATAATGTTACATGTAACAAAAACATGATATTGAATTTGGATTTCCAGAAACTAAAATAGTATTAGGCACATAAAAGGAGGCTGGATTTTGCTCAGGATTACTGCATTGATGGAGAACACTCCATCTGAAAACAAAGCGCTCATAAATGAACATGGGCTTAGCTTGCTGGTGGAGAATGGGAGATCCAGGCTTCTCTTTGACTGTGGTTCCGGCAATCACTTCATGTATAACGCCCATAAGCTTGGCATCTCGCTGGACGGGCTTGATGCTGTTGTCATAAGCCACAGCCATTATGACCATGCTGCCGGCTTCAGGGACTTCACGGAAGCAGGCTGGAAGGCACCTGCCCTGTATGTGGGCAAAGGCTTCTTCGAAAAGAAATACGCAAGGGAGAATGTAAGGTATACAGATCTCTCCGCAGGCTGGGATGAGACCTTTGCCCTCTCGAACGGCTTCCCTGTAATGCAGATAGAGGGAAAGAAGGAAATACTGCCTGGCATCACGGTCTATCAGGGATTCCCGAGGAAACATAAGGAAGAGACCATCCCGGAGCGCTTTGTGAAGGAAACCTCCTCAGGCTTCGTTGCTGATGATTTCTCAGATGAGATCGCTCTCTCCATAAAGACAGAGCGGGGACTTGTGGTCATTGTCGGATGCTCCCATCCAGGCATCATGAACATGATAGATGAAATAAGGTGTTCTTCCGGAGAGGAAATATATGCCGTCTTCGGAGGAACCCATCTTGTCGAGGCCGATGACAAGAGAATAAGCAGCTCTCTTGAAGGCCTCAGGAGAGCCGGGGCACAGGTCATAGGGATGTGCCACTGCTCAGGTCTTCATGCGGAAGAGATGGCAAGATCAGAGCTGGGCGGCCTTGCATCAGGCCTGTCTGTGGGGGATACCGCCATAATCGGGTAAAGCCTATGCTCAAGATTGCTGAACTCCAATCATTCTGCCAGGACCTGGTTGAAGCCGTATCGAAGCTTCTCGGCGGCAGGACGATAAACATCATGGACCTTGACGGGATAATCATAGCCTCAACAGAGAAGAACAGGATCGGCACGCTCCATACAGGAGCCAGGCATGTTGTCTCGTCTGGCCATGATCTGGCGATAACGGAAAAGCTCCTGCCGAACTATCCCGGGGCCAAGGTCGGATACAATATGCCTCTGACTTTCCGTGGGAAGATCATTGGCGTCATAGGCATGTACGGCATACCGGAACAGGTCAGGGACATGGCACAGCTGCTGAAGATATACGCAGACAAGTACTTCGAGCTTGAAGGAACGATGGAGGCAAGGCTTGTCGATCTTTCGCTGCGCTCAAAGCTGTTCGGTATGCTGGCTGCGGGCAATGCAGAGCCCCGGACAGTCGAGAATGTAATGGAGATGCTGGATGTCTCATTCGCTTTCCCTGTCAAGTTCATAAGGATATCGAAAAGGGACAAGGATGGGGATGCAATACCCTTTGACAGCATAATCTCATCGCTGTCAGATAGCCTGCTCGACCCAAGAAGGGACTTCTGGAGCATCGAGGCTGACTTCCTCTCGATAATATGCAGCTCAGACATAAGGAGCGAGGATCTTGGCAAGCTCCCGGAGCTTTCCGAGTGCAGGATAATAATGCCGCTGCCGGCTTCGGACTATGCTGCGATAGGAAAGGCCTCAGCAGATGCCATATGGATAGAGAAGAACATGGACTCGAGGATCATAGACCTGACATATCCCCAGATGAGGCTTGAGTATATGATGTGCCGCACAGCATTCGACAACAACGATATCATAGACTCTTTCATCACAGAGATACAGCGCACTCTCAGGGGAAAGGAAATCATGTCATGTATGGAAGCTGTAATGCACTACTACAATGCAGGGATGAGCGTTACAAAGGCATCTGAAGAGCTGCAGATACATAAGAATACCCTGCAGTCGAGAGTCAAGAGAATAATAGAAGCCGCAGGGATACAGGATTATCCGCTGTCTGAGAAGCTATATCTCATGCGTCTTATATACATACGTCTTACCGGCAGTTCGGAGACTTTGTCTTCACTGGATATACTTGGTTAATTGGAGGGTGGGCAATATGGAAACATTCTTTCTATTCGCTCTGATCGTCATCTCCGTAATACTTATGGTACTGGCGATTTCCAAGCTTAAGTTGCATCCATTCATAGTAATGGTTGTAATCGCGCTTCTTGTCGGTCTTGTATGGGGCATCGACCCTGTCACCGTCGTGAACACGGTGAAATCAGGATTCGGCAACATAATGACGAGTATCGGTATCGTAATCCTCTGCGGAACCATCATAGGAACGATACTTGAGAAGACAGGCGCAGCTCTCACTATGGCTAACTTCATCCTGAAGATCGTAGGAAAGCAGCGCAGCGTACTCGCTATCGGATGTATGGGCTACATCACAGGAATCCCTGTATTCTGTGATTCAGGATTCGTCATCCTGTCCCCTATCAGCCGCGCGCTTGCAGAGCAGAGCGGAAAGTCCCTTGCAGTGATGGCGACAGCACTCTCCGGCGGACTTTACGCGACACACTGCCTCGTACCGCCGACACCAGGCCCTATTGCAATGGCCGGTACGCTCAATGCTGACCTCGGCCTTACGATCATTGTCGGCCTCATACTCTCCATCCCTGGCCTGATCATCACGCTGCTCTATGCTTCCAAGATATCAAGCAAGATCGATATCCCGGCAAACAGCGAGTATTCATTCGATGACCTCCAGAAGAAATATGGAAAGCTTCCTGGCACGCTCCAGAGCTTCGCACCTATCCTTCTGCCTATCATCCTCATCGCTATCGCAAGCATAACAGACTTCCCTGCAAAGCCATTCGGGACAGGTATCGTCTACGAGGCTATCATGTTCATCGGAAACCCTGTCGTGGCGCTTGTCCTTGGCGTATTCCTCGCCATGACGCTCATTCCAGCATCAGAGAAGAAGAATGCCCTCGACTGGGTATCCCAGGGTGTCACTGACTCAGCATCGATACTTGCCATCACAGGCGCAGGCGGCTCTTTCGCAGCAATACTTGCCCTCCTGCCTATCGCGGATGCGACACAGGGGCTTCTGCAGTCAGGCCTTGGCGTGATCATCCCATTCGCTATCGCGATGATCCTCAAGCTGGCAATGGGTGCATCCACGGTCGCAATGATCACGACAGCTGGAATGATGGCCCCGCTCATGGAGACAATGGGCTTCACCTCACCTCTTGCAAGAGTGCTGGTGGTAATGGCTATCGGAGCTGGATCTATGGTGGCATCACATGCTAATGACTCCTACTTCTGGGTTGTGTCACAGTTCTCTGACATGAAGACAGAACAGGCATACAGATGCCAGACCGGAATGACGGCAGTGATGGGAATCACGCTGATCATAATCATCTATATCGTCTCGCTCTTTGTGGTGTAAAGCATGAAGAAAGCGGTATTGATACCAGATTCATTCAAGGGGACGATGTCCAGCGCCGAGATCATTTCCATAATGAAGGAAAGGATCCTGCACTATCATCCCGATTGCTCGGTTGTATCAATTCCCGTTGCTGATGGCGGAGAGGGAAGCGTTGATTCTTTCCTCGCCGCCCTTGGCGGAGAAAAGATAAGGCTGAAGACAAAAGGCCCATGGGGTGACTGCACGGAAAGTTTCTACGGAATGCTTCCGGACAAGACCGCAGTGATTGAGATGGCGGCATCTGCAGGCCTTCCCCAGGTCGGTGACAGGAAAGATCCCTCAAAGACAACGACATATGGCGTAGGAGAGCTTATCCTGGATGCGGCGAAGCACGGGGCAAGGAAGCTTGTGATCGGTCTTGGCGGAAGCGCCACCAACGACGCTGGCTGCGGAGCGGCAGCGGCATGCGGAGTATCATTCTTCGATAAGGATGGCAACAAATTCATACCTGTCGGAGAGACGCTCGACAAGATTTCCCATATAGACATCTCGACAATGGATGAGAGCGTCAAAGCTCTTCCGATAACTGCCATGTGCGATATCGACAATCCGTTCTATGGCCCTACAGGGGCAGCTGCGGTCTTCGGCCCACAGAAAGGTGCCGATCCGGAGATGGTTGCCTTTCTCGACAGCAAGATGAAGGCATTGGCAGGCCTGATCGAGACAGAGCTTGGAATATCTCTTCAGCAGATCCCTGGGAGCGGCGCCGCTGGCGGAATGGGCGGCGGCATGAAGGCATTCTTCTCAGCCAGCATGCAGATGGGGATAGATGCCGTGCTGGACATAACAGGCTTCGAAAGCCTTGCGGACGGCGCTGACATAATATTCACCGGAGAGGGAAAGATTGACAGCCAGTCACTCAGAGGCAAGGTCGTCATCGGAGTCGCGAGGAAGGCAAGGAAGATGGGGATACCTGTGATCGCTGTCGTCGGTGATATCGGCGATGATATCGAAGGCGCATATGATGAAGGCGTTTCCGGAATATTCTCTATAAACCGGGTGGCTGTCCCTTACAAGGAAGCAAGGCCTCGCGCAAAAAGCGATATGAAGCTCACGATCGACAACATACTGCGGTTCATGGACCGCATATCCTGAGACACGGAGCTGTCGCAAAAATCACTTTTGAGAATCGGCAGCATCCATTGATCAACCACAGAGCAGGACGTAGGTCCTGCTTTGTGCATTAAAGCAAGCGGTATGAGAGGTTCAGATACAGTTACCCGTTTTCGAGATTCTATCATTCATGGCCGTATAGCTTAAGCAAGCTCCTCCTATTTATTTCTTTGTGGTATCTAAAATTATAACAGTGAAGGCTTGTTTTTCCTATGCCAAGGCACCTCAATTCCTGAATTAATTCGTTTTGTGAGAAATTATATGGTTTTTACCTAGGCAGCAGAAGGCCGTCGCATTTTTGCGACGGCCTCTGCTGTCACCTAGCGTTCGTCATATCGTACGTGGCGGGGAATACAGCTCCATTCACGACCCAGATATCGCTGAGATCTGGCTGTCCTCCATCATTGCGGCAGACAAGATAATCCCCTTCTCCATGGGGCGCATCAGAAGCGTTCGCATACAGGATATCGCCCCATGCGGTCTGGACTTCAACCACCGTATCCGCAGGAACGAACAATGCGAAGTTCGCATCTGTGTCAGGGATTGTCCTTATATCGATGAAGCTGCCTTTGCACGAAGTGAAATCCTCCTCAGCGAGGGGCGTTCCATCTAGATGGGTATAAGTGGAAAGGACCTTCGGCAGCTTGGTGACCCACTGCTCACCGACTGTGCCCTCAAGCACGACAGACTCTCCGTCATCCTCTGCATGATACGACACAAGCTCAAGCTCGTTATAGATATCCGCAG
>CASFMA010000095.1 GCA_949295675.1 uncultured Spirochaetales bacterium
GGACGCTCTATGACAGCGCGGAGAAGTGAGCGTTTACAGATAGGATATCGTCATATCGTCGTATACAGTGACGGAGTATGCCTCGGAATCACCGATAGCACCACCTTCCCAGGGCTGCCTTGATGAGAATGTGAGTGTGACATGGCCAGGCTTCGTGCCTGCGAATGTGAATGTATGCTCTCCAGGCGCACCTATGCCGCTGCCTGGCGTGAATGTCTCATCAATCATCTCGATATGGCCGGCACCCATCTGTCCCCATATCCAGGAATAGCCTGTCGATGGATTCTCTGGGAGTGTTATCTGGATTGTGGTGTTGTCCTGATCCTCTGAGCCTCCTGATGATGCGCATGAGACAAGCATGAATGCCAGTACAACCAATGCAGCTGCTGCCAACTTCCTCATTTCTCGCCCCCGATGACGGATATTATCTCTGAGCACAGGGCTTTTATCGATGCAAGCTCAGCCTCCCAGCTTTCCATCTCTGCTCTCTCAAGCTCATGGCACCTGTCCCTGAGCGTGGCGAGCCCGGCTTTCTCTGCGAGCTTCCTTATCCTTTTCGCCTCCCTTCTTGCATCTTCTTCCGAACCGCTCTCGACAGCGCTTTCAAGATCTTCTATATGGCACTCACAAGGGAAGGATTCCAGCCTCTCGCTCAATGCGGCAACATCTCCGCAGTAATCCTCAAGAGCTTCCTCGTAATCCATCCCTATCCTTGCAGCAATATTCCTTATGTTCATGGAAGAAATATTACAGTATTCATAAATCGGGTCAATAATCCGTAGATGAAGAATATTTGTTTTTGATTATGGCATTTGCCTCATAAGAGTCCTCTTGTCCTTTACATTGTCACGTGATAAGCTACATATATGGAAGCTATGGGGAAGGCAAGGACATACATTGCGATAGATCTGAAGTCCTTCTATGCCTCCGTCGAATGCACGGCAAGGGGGCTGGATCCCCTTGATGCGAATCTTGTAGTTGCTGATGAGTCCAGGACTGGCAAGACGATATGCCTTGCCGTGTCTCCTGCATTGAAGTCTTATGGAATAGGCGGCAGATGCCGGCTGTTCGAAGTGCAGGAGGTGGTCAGGGACGTGAATGCCAGAAGACGCAGGAATGCTCCGGGCTTCACATTCAATGGCAAGTCCTCATCCGATGCTGCGCTCCGCGCGGATCCCGGCCTTGCTGCTGATTTCATAATCGCCATGCCGAGGATGGCGCTTTATATGAAGATCAGCGCTGAGATATACAGCATCTATCTTCGTTACGTATCGCCTGATGATATCCACGTATATTCGATTGATGAGGTCTTCATCGATGCAACGGACTATCTTCCGATGTATAAGCTGTCTCCGCATGATCTTGCGATGAAGATGATCCTCTCTGTCCTCTCCGAGACTGGCATAACAGCTACAGCCGGAATAGGCTCAAACCTTTACCTCGCGAAAGTCGCTATGGATATCATGGCAAAGCATATGAAGGCCGATAAGAACGGTGTACGGATCGCTGAGCTTGATGAGCTGAGCTACAGGAAAGAGCTTTGGTCGCATCGTCC
The DNA here is from genome assembly GCA_949295675.1 of uncultured Spirochaetales bacterium. GTDB lineage: Bacteria > Spirochaetota > Spirochaetia > Sphaerochaetales > Sphaerochaetaceae > Ornithospirochaeta. The sequence goes on from CASFMA010000095.1 coordinate 1,556, forward strand.
CATCTCTGATTTCTGGAGGGTTGGCAGAGGCTATGCAAGGAAGCTGGAGGAGAAGCGGCTTTATACGATGGGGGATATAGCAAGATGCTCTATAGGCCGGGACGATGAGTACTATAACGAAGAGCTGCTTTACGGCATGTTCGGTGTCAATGCCGAGCTTCTGATAGATCATGCCTGGGGATGGGAGCCTTGTACCCTGCGTGATATAAAAGCGTATCGCCCTGATTCAAGCAGCATAGGTTCGGGACAGGTCCTGCAGTGCGGATATTCTTTCCAGAAGGCAAGGGTCGTGATCCGTGAGATGGCTGACAGCCTTGCCCTTTCCCTTGTGGACAAGGCGCTGGTGACAGACCATATCGAGATCAGCGTCGGCTACGACAGGGGATGTGCTGCTGGTTATGACGGTGAGCTAAGCACCGACCGCTATGGCCGGACTGTTTCCAAAAGCGCGCATGGCAGCATCAGGCTTGGCAGGTATTCATCAGCATCAACAGCATTGGTCAACGCTGCAGATGAGCTTTTCTGCAGCATTGCCGATAAGCGTCTTTCAATCCGCCGCCTATATATAACGGCCTGCAGTGTCATAAGCGAGAGCGAGGCGGGACAGCATGCGGCTTATGATATCGATCTGTTTGATGACAGGGATGAGATACAGAGGAAGAGGGAAGAAGAGGAACGTCTCAATGAAAGAGAGCATAGGCTCCAGCTTGCTTCCCTCTCGATAAAGAAGAGGTATGGCCGGAATTCTATACTGAAGGGGCTCAACTATGAGGATGGGGCCACTGGCAGGGAAAGGAACATGCAGATAGGAGGGCATAAGGCATGAGATCTTATGATGATATGCTTTTCCTTCCTCATCATGTCTCTTCAAGGCATCCTCGCATGCCTGTATCGGACAGGGCTGCCCAGTTCTCGCCGTTCGCGGCACTGCCTGGCTATGGCGATGTCATAGCAGAGGCTGGCAGGCATACCGAGACCAAAGCCAGGCTGTCAGATGAAGAGAGGGCCTGCATCGATAGCATGATCAGGGAATCTGTGGGATGTGCTGTCTCCATCACTTACTTCATTCCGGATGGGAGGAAGGATGGCGGTCATTACGCAGAGATAGAGAGTGTCATAAAGTATGTTGACGATGTCTCAGGATGTATTGTGCTTGCAGATGGCAGAAGGATAAGAGGGGAGGATGTCATCAGAGTCGTCATGAGAGAGGATGGATCGCTTCATGACTGAAGAAGCCGGAGCTATCCCCGGCTTCTTGCCTCATCGGCATTTGGATGATTGCTCCTGTCAGGCGAAGACCCCGTATATTCCGTTTATTGAGATTATCGCGATGATCAGAGGCAGTATCCATGCGCAGTAGATCCTCAGTGCGTTAGGCACTTTCAGGCCTTCTCC
>CASFMA010000096.1 GCA_949295675.1 uncultured Spirochaetales bacterium
CAAAGCCATTAAGAGAATCGACATCGGTTCTGAGCTACCGGAAGTCTGCGAACTTCCTAACCTTATCGGTATCCAGACTGAGTCGTTCAGGAATTTCCTGCAGCTCGATAAGCTTGAGAAGGGCATCAGTCCCGATCCTTCCCTCGGACTTGAGAAGGTTTTCCGCAATACATTCCCGATTGTTTCCCCTAACGAGGATATGAGAGTCGAATATTACGGATATACCGTTGATATGGAGAATATCAAGTACACAGAGTCCGAATGCAAGAAGAAGGGCAGGACTTACGGTGTTCCAGTCAAGGCCCGTGTTGCGCTTGAGACGGTCAAGAATGGCGAAATCAAGGAGAAGGAGATATTCTTCGGTGATTTTCCTTTGATGACGGATCGTGGTACCTTCATCATCAACGGTGCAGAGCGTGTAATCGTTTCGCAGATTGTCCGCTCTCCAGGCGTTGTATTCAAGGAAGGAAAGAAGAACGATGCTTCTTCCCTCTCATATTCCGGCACTCTATATCCATATTCCGGAACTAAGCTTGAGTTCACCCTCACAAGGAAGAACGAGAAGACTGACTCGAAGAAGAACGAGGGAACGCTTGCTGCGGAGAAGAAGAAGGTAAACAACATAATCCAGGTTAACTTCGGCAAGAAGCCTTTCCTTGTCACATTCTTCCTCCGTGTCCTTGGACTTGATTCCAGGGAGAAGATCGTATCCTCATTCTACAAAGCAAAGGAAATCGTCATAGACGATGTGCTTTCTGAGAATGTCATCTTCTATTCATACAAGGATATCTATGACGAGGATGGCGAGATCCGTTTCCTCGCCGGTGAGGAGCTTGGGAATATCGAGCTTCAGGAGATACGTGATAGGGGAATAGAGAAGATCGAGGTCGTTGACACAAACGCCCGTGATCTTGATGCACCTTCCCTTGCTGTCCTCAAGACCCTCAGAAGGGAGAGGATCTTCTGCCCAAGCTATCGTCATGAGGACTCGGAAGAGTTCCAGAACGAGTATATCGGCGCAATCGTGGAAGCCTGCAAGAACTCGCTTCCTCAGAACCTCAAGACATTCCCCGATCCGAAGCGCGTCATCAGCTATTTCCAGGAGTTCTTCCTCCATGGCAGGGGATTTGAGCTTTCTGACATCGGCCGTTACAAGCTGAACAAGAAGTTCTATGGGATGGATCAGGAGAAGTACATTTCCGATACAGCACTCACCATCGACGATGTCGTGAATACAGTCTCCTTCCTTATCGATTTCTGCAATGGCATCATCAAGGAAGATGATATAGATGCTCTTGGCAACAGAAGGGTGCGTACGGTAGGTGAGCTTCTTGAGAACAACATCACTGATGCGTTCAACCGCATGGCAAAGGCTGCCCGCGAGAAGATGAATACATCCGAGGACTCTGTCAAGCCTCAGGAGGTCATTTCCATCAAGCCGATCGTAGGGGCTATCAAGGAGTTCTTCGGATCCTCACAGCTTTCGCAGTTCATGGATCAGGTCAACCCTCTTGCAGAACTCACCCATAAGAGGCGTGTTTCTGCTCTTGGCCCGAAGGGAGGACTTTCAAGATCCTCTGCGCGCGCTATATATGAGGTCCGTGACGTACATTACACGCATTATGGAAGGATATGTCCTATCGAGACTCCTGAAGGATCGAATATCGGCCTCATCCTGTCATTGGCAAACTATGCCCGCATCAACGAGCATGGCTTCATAGAGACACCATACAGACGTGTGCGCAACGGCATCGTCACAAATGAGGTCGAGTACCTCGATGCGAACGATGAGGAGAAGTACTATATCGCACAGGGCAACGCCAAGATAGATGCAGATGGCCACTTCCTTGAGAAAGAGGTATCTGTGCGTCACTATGGCGATTATGGAGTGGCTGCTCCTGAGGAGATCTCCTGGATGGATGTATCCCCACGTCAGGTAGTATCCGTAGCGACGTCACTCATCCCGTTCCTTGAGCATGACGATGCAAACAGAGCCCTCATGGGTTCGAACATGCAGCGCCAGGCAGTCCCTCTTGTATTCCCGGAGGCCCCAAGGGTCGGAACGGGCATGGAGCAGAGGACCGCATATGACTCAGGCGTGCTTATAAAGGCAAGACGGTCAGGTGTCGTAGAGTACGCCTCCTCGACAGAGATCAGGGTACGCCCAGACAATCCTGAGATCAAGGGAGAGGTGGATAAGTACGAGGTCCATAAGTTCGAGAGGACCAACCAGGATTCATGCCTCAATCAGAAGCCTATAGTGAATGTTGGCGATCATGTCGACGAGGGCGATGTCCTTGCAGATGGACCTGCCACGCAGAACGGCGAGCTTGCCCTTGGCCGCAATATCCTCGTGGGATTCGTGCCTTGGAATGGCTATAACTATGAGGATGCTGTCCTTATCTCCGAGCGTGTGGTAAGGGAAGATATCTATACATCGATCCATATCAAGGAGTTCTCCATCGATATAAGGGAGACCAAGCTTGGGCCGGAGAAGCTCACAAGGGATATCCCAAACACAAGCGACAAGCTTCTTGAGCATCTCGACAGCGAAGGTATCGTCTGCATCGGAACTTACGTCCGCCCTGGTGATATCCTTGTCGGAAAGGTCACTCCTAAGAGCGAGTCTGATACGACACCAGAGGTAAAGCTTCTCAACTCAATCTTCGGTGAGAAGGCAAAGGAGGTCAGGGATTCGTCCCTTAAGGTTCCTCATGGGACAGAGGGCACGGTCATTGACATCCAGCGTCTCAGGAAGAGCGACAAGGATGAGCTTCAGCCAGGTGTTGAGCAGACTGTCAAGGTGCTTATAGCTACGAAGAGGAAGCTCAAGCAGGGAGACAAGATGGCAGGAAGACATGGAAACAAAGGCGTTGTATCAAGAGTGCTTCCTGAAGAGGATATGCCATACATGGAAGATGGCACTCCGCTTGATGTATGTCTCAACCCGCTTGGCGTTCCTTCCCGAATGAACATCGGACAGCTCATGGAGACTCAGCTTGGCTGGGCCGCTGTCAAGAATGACAAGTGGTATAAGACCCCTGTCTTCCAGTCAGCTTCGATGGAGCAGATTGAGCATGAGATGGAGGAGGCTGGCCTTCCGAAGAACAGCAAGACCAGGCTTTATGATGGACGCACTGGCGTTCCATTCGTCAACGATGTCTTCTGCGGCTATATCTATTACCTCAAGCTGCATCACCTCGTAGATGACAAGATGCACGCACGTTCAACAGGCCCGTACTCTCTTGTGACGCAGCAGCCGCTTGGCGGTAAGGCGATGTTCGGAGGCCAGAGGCTTGGAGAGATGGAGGTCTGGGCATTCGAGGCATATGGAGCAGCGAACACGCTTCAGGAGCTTCTTACCATCAAATCCGATGATATGAAGGGACGTGTGCAGATCTATGAGTCGATCGTCAAAGGCGAGCCGACCGAGACAGTATCCATGCCGGAGGCGTTCAACGTCCTTGTCCAGGAGATAAGAGGACTTGCCCTTGATATCTCGGTCTACGATGAGAATGGAAAGCAGGTTCCGCTTACCGAGAGGGATGAGGAGCTTATCGCAAAGAGAGAGAAGGGAACTCTCTAAGGAGAAGATGATGAAGGAAATACAGGATTTCAGTTCGATAAGGATAAAGCTTGCTTCCCCTGAGCAGATTCTCGCCTGGTCATATGGTGAGGTAAAGAAGCCTGAGACCATTAATTACCGCTCTCTTCGTCCGGAGAGGGATGGTCTGTTCTGCGAGCGCATATTCGGCACTACCAAGGCATGGGAGTGCTGGTGCGGCAAGTTCAAGTCCAATAGATACAAAGGTGTTGTCTGTGACCGCTGCGGCGTCGAGGTCACGGATACGAAGGTACGTCGTGAGCGTATAGGGCATATCACGCTTGCGGCTCCTGTCGCCCATATATGGTTCTATCGCTCTACACCTTCAATCATGAGCTACCTTCTCGACATCAAGAGATCTGAGCTTATGGAGATCCTCTCCTATGAGAAGTATGTCGTGACCGATGCTGGCCAGGATACCGATCTCAGGAAGTATCAGGTGCTCGATGAGGATGAGTACTATGCAGCCCTTGACAAGTATGGTGATACATTCAAGGCAGGAATGGGTGCTGAGGCTATATATGATCTCCTTAAAGGTCTGGACCTTGAGGTCCTGTCAGAGGAGCTCCGGACGCAGCTTGCACAGAAGGAAGAGGCGAACAATAAGATAGACAACAAGCTTCTTTCACGCATTCGCTACTGTGAGGAGTTCCTGTCATCAGGCAACCGTCCAGAATGGATGATCCTGAAGGTCATCCCCGTGATCCCGCCAGATCTGCGCCCTATGGTACAGCTTGACGGCGGCCGTTTCGCGACGACAGACCTCAATGAGCTCTACAGGCGTGTCATCAACAGGAACAACCGCCTTGACAGGCTCATAAAGATCCAGGCTCCTGATATCATCATCCGCAACGAGAAGAGAATGCTTCAGGAAGCTGTTGATTCCCTTTTCGACAATTCCAAGACCGCCAATCCGACGAAAGGCAGCAGCAAGCGTGATCTCAAGTCGCTTTCTGATGTGCTCAAGGGAAAGCAGGGAAGATTCCGCCAGAACCTCCTTGGAAAGCGCGTAGACTACTCCGGCCGTTCCGTTATTGTCGTCGGCCCAGAGCTCAGGATGCACCAGTGCGGAGTTCCTTCAAAGATGGCTCTTGAGCTTTTCAAGCCATTCATCATGCGCCGCCTTGTGCAGAATGATGTCGCACAGAACATCAAGAGAGCGAAGATGCTGGTAGAGCAGGAGGCTCCTGAGGTATGGGGAGTCCTTGATGAGGTCGTCAAGGAGCATCCTGTCATGCTCAACAGGGCACCTACGCTCCACAGGCTTGGAATCCAGGCATTCGAGCCGGTCCTTGTCGAAGGCAAGGCCCTGAAGCTCCATCCTCTTGTATGCCACGCATTCAATGCTGACTTCGATGGTGACCAGATGGCTATCCATGTGCCACTTACACAGGCTGCACAGCTTGAGTGCTGGACACTTATGCTTTCGACGACGAACCTCCTTGACCCTGCAAACGGAAAGCCTATTGCATTCCCGTCACAGGATATGGTCCTTGGCATATTCTACCTGACGAAGGAGAGGACCGATCTTGATCCGTCAAGGAAGATCAAGCATTTTGAGTCGATTGCAGAGATAGAGGCCGCTATTGACGCTGGTTCTGTAAGTTACAACGAGAGTGTGTACTACAGGCTCAAGAAAGGCCTTGAGGTCATCTATGACGATGGCAGGAGGGAGATAGCCGATGGGAAGAAGTGGATTCTCACCACACCGGGAAGGATCATATTCAACTCAGCTATCCCTGTAGGCCTTCCATACCAGAACTACTGCCTTGGCGATAAGCAGCTGAGGAAGGTTATCGGTGAGACCATAAAGCACAACAAGCCATCTGTCGCTGTAGAGCTTCTTGATTCCGTAAAGGATCTCGGATTCAAGTATGCAACGCTTTTCGGTGCCACGATCGGTCTTTCTGACATGGTTGTCCCAGAGAAGAAGAAAGAGCTTATCGATGAGGCTAACGAGAGGCAGTCCGTCGTCTTCAAGCAGTTCCATGATGGACAGATCACCCAGGAAGAGAGATACAACAGGGTCATCGAAGTCTGGACTGAGACCAATGAGGAACTCACGGATATGCTCATGGATGAACTCAAGAAGAGCCAGCATGGATTCAATCCTCTGTACCTCATGGTCGATTCCGGTGCTAGAGGATCGAAGAACCAGATCAGGCAGCTTGGCGGAATGAGAGGACTCATGGCAAAGCCTAATGGAAAGATCATAGAGCTTCCTATCAAGTCAAACTTCAAGGAAGGCCTGTCGATCATGGAGTTCTTCATCTCATCCAACGGCGCAAGAAAGGGCCTTACCGATACAGCCCTCAAGACAGCTAAGGCTGGATATCTCACGCGTAAGCTTGTCGATGTCGCTCAGGATGTCGTTGTCAGCGAGGAGGACTGCCATACGATCAATGGCATATGGACTTCTGCTGTCAAGGATGGTGATACCGTCGTTGAGTCGCTTGCTTCCCGCATCGCTGGCTCCTGCCCTGTAGAGGATGTCCTTCATCCATTCCTCAAGGATGAGAATGGAAGGGCTGTCGTGCTTGCAAAGGCCAATGAAGAGATTTCAGATGAGACAGCTGAAGCTATCGAGAAGGCTGGGGTCGAGAGTGTTCTTCTCCGCACGGTCCTTACCTGTGAGGCTGAGCATGGAGTATGCCGCAAGTGCTATGGACGCAATCTTGCGACAAACCGCTCTGTTGAGATCGGTGAGGCTGTCGGCATCATCGCCGCCCAGTCCATCGGACAGCCTGGTACACAGCTTACGATGCGTACATTCCACGTCGGAGGAACAGCTTCCACTTCCACAAAGGAGAACAAGCTTTCATTCAGCTATCCTGTCATCATCCGCAGCCTGAAGGGCCTTGTGATAACCGACAGCAACGGCAAGAAGCTCTTCCCGAGGAAGGGACATATAACTGTATCGAAGGTATTCGAGGAGATCACAGGGCTTTACGATGAGCTTCTCGTGGAGGATGGAAAGCCTGTTGCCAAGGGCTATCCTATCTACAAGCGTGGCGGCGCTGAGGTCATGGCTGAGAACAATGGAAGGCTATATCATCTTTCCACGGATGCAGGAGAGAGAGTCTTCGTTGTCGCATCTCCTGCTGAGTATCCAGTGCCTGCCGGATCGGAGCTTTCTGTATATGAAGGGGAGGTCGTCCCTGCTGATGAGGCAATCATCACGTTCGATCCGTTCAGCGAGCCGATAATTGCTGAGACGTCTGGTGTCGTTGAGGAGATGAATGACTTTGTCGAGGATAAGTCATACAGGCGTGTCTTCAATGAGGCCGGTGACACAGATATGATAGTTGTGCCATCTGCGCAGCTTGGCGCGTTCCGCCCTGCAGTGCTTGTGAGGACCGATTCCGGAGAGTTCAACAGCTATCAGATACCAGGTGGCGCATACATGGTCATAAAGGAGAAGGGACAGCGTGTTGAGGCTGGTGATATCATCGCGAAGGTGTCCAAGGACAGCACGACGACAAAGGATATCGCTGGAGGTCTTCCACAGGTTGACTCGCTCTTTGAGGCACGTCATGGAAAGGTCGCATCTTCCAACAAGATCAATCCGATCATCCTTGCGCGTGTGACAGGTACCGTCGAGAGCATACAGGCATCTTCGAATGTGAACAGCGGTTCTACGATCGTCACCATCCGTGATGCTTTCGGGGCTCTGCATCCTCATAAGGTCTATACGAAGGATGCTCTCCTCCTTGTAAGGGAAGGGGATGAGGTGAAGGCAGGTGAGCCGTTGTGCGATGAGCCGGTCACTTCAAGGGAAGTGCTCGATGTCCTTGGTGAGAACGCTGTTCTTTCGTTCCTTGTAAACGAGATCCAGAAGGTCTATAGGATGCAGGGCGTAGAGATCAACGAGAAGCATCTTGGAATCATAATCCGCCAGATGCTCCGCAAGGTCGAGGTCCTCAGGGCAGGCGATACACAGTTCGTCAAGATGCAGAAAGTCGATAAGAACCTCTTTGACCGTGTCAACGAGGAGGCGAAGAAGGAAGGTAGGACACCTGCTATCGCTCGTCCTGTTCTTCAGGGCGTATCCGATGCGGCTCTCTCCGTTGATTCCTTCATCTCCGCTGCTTCGTTCCTGTCAACGACCCGCGTCTTGACTAATGCGGCCATTGCTGGTAAAAGAGATGAGCTTAGAGGCCTCAAGGAGAACGTCATCATCGGTCATCTCATTCCAGCCGGTACCGGCATGAAGAGGTACAGGAATGTGCGCCTTGAGGAAGATGAGAAGCTTCTTGAGCTCCAGAAGGAAGTCGATAGGGCAAGAGCTGAGCGTAAATCAGCAGAGCCTGTCGAGGATCTGGATATCGAGGATCTTGGTGATATGAAGACAGTGGGAGCTTCAGTCGACTTAGACGAAGTCCTTGAAGACGAGTAAGTGCCTGTTGGCACTTGCTTGCGGATTTTGCCCGGCAAGCTCATGCTGACCGCTGTTGGAAATAGATGTGCCGCCTGTGCGGCATAGATCCCCTGGTGTGAGACAGGTGGATCATGAATTAAGGAGCGTATCGTAAGATGCCTACTATCAATCAGCTGATAAGAAAGGGCAGGAAGAGCTCAAAGGGAAAGACAAAGTCCCCAGCTCTCCAGGGCTGCCCACAGAAGAGAGGAGTATGCACAAGGGTAATGACAGTTACCCCTAAGAAGCCTAACTCAGCTCTCAGAAAGGTTGCTCGTGTGCGCCTTTCAAACGGAATCGAAGTAACCGCATACATTCCAGGTATCGGGCACAATCTTCAGGAGCACTCAGTCGTCCTCATCAGAGGTGGAAGGGTCAAGGACCTTCCAGGCGTAAGGTACCACATCATCCGCGGAACCAAGGATACACTCGGCGTTGCCGATAGGAAGAGGTCCCGCTCCAAGTACGGCGCCAAGAAGCCAAAGGCTTGATAGGGAGGCGATGAGATGTCAAGAGATAGAAAAGCCCCTAAGAGAACCGTATCCCCGGATGCGATCTACCACAGCACTGTTGTTGAGAAGTTCATCTGCCGCATGATGGTTGATGGCAAGAAGAGCATCTCGACAAGGATCCTCTATACTGCAATGAAGAACATCGCAGAGAAGAGCGGACAGGATGCCCTTGAGGTATTCACCAAGGCTGTTGACAACGTAAAGCCTCTTGTAGAGGTCAAGTCAAGGCGCGTAGGTGGAGCTACTTATCAGGTTCCTGTCGAGATCAGGGAAGAGAGAAGGGAAGCGCTGGCAATGCGCTGGATCATCGCAGCTGCACGTTCAAGGAACGGCAAGTGCATGAGCGACAAGCTTGCTGACGAGCTTCTTGATGCTTTCAATTCAACTGGTGCTGCTTTCAAGAAGAAGGAAGACACGCACAGGATGGCAGATGCGAACAAGGCATTCAGCCATTTCCGCTTCTGATTTTCCTTCAGTTTGGGATAGCCTCTGCTTCGGCGGGGGCTTTTTCTATGTTATAATACCCTCATGATTCCTGATTATGATGATTACTACTCGCTTACAGGCTATGCCAGGCGCTTTGTCCGCAATCCGATGCGTGAGATTGAAGGATGGCTGTCACAGAAGTCGACTATAGCGGCTATAGCTGACTGGGAGCAGCGCAATGGAAACGGGCATTTCCGCAGCGACCAGCTTCCATTCCTGTTCGGCAGAGTTGAGAAGGATGATGTCATAACAATTGAGGACCTGATTGCGATCACTGCATGTCAGGGGATAGCTCTGGACGGAGAGGAAGTGATTGCTGATATAGATATATTCAATGATTTTGTCGCGTTCCTCACCGCCCGTGGAGTGAATGTCTAGCCGTTCAGCGCTTCCATTATCGCTTTCGACAGCTGGTCGGGGCAGCTTGTGCTCTTGAATCCGCACTTCGTGCCTTCAAGCCTCTTGGCTATCTCCTCTGCATTCATCCCTTCGCAGAGCTGTCCGATGCCTTTCAGGTTGCCATTGCATCCGCCCTGGAACGAGAGGTTGTGGATGCAGCCGTTGTCATCCAGGTCGAAATCAATCAGCCTGGAGCATGTGCCATGTGTTTTGTAAGTCGTATGTTTCATCGTGCGAATGATAATATCATGAAGAAGGAGAGACAAGTGGAGATTATCGGATATGATCCTTCGTGGGATGATAGGATAGCATCGCTTTTCCGTTCCACGATACGCACATCGTGCAGCAATGACTATACAGGGAGCGAGATCGAGGCTTGGATCTCCTCGTCATACAGCAGTGGCTTCAGCGATAAGTGGGGGAGGAGCCTCACCCTTCTAGCTGTTGAAGGCCGCCATCTTCTGGGGTTTGGCAATATAGATGGGGATTATCTTGACTGCCTCTATGTTGAGCATTCATGCCAGGGACAGGGGGTGGGCCGGTCGATCCTTGATGCCCTTGAGCCGCATGGCACGTTCCCTCTGCATGTATACGCATCGATAACCGCCAGGCCGTTCTTCATTGCGTCTGGCTATCAGGTTGTGCGCGAGAACATCGTTGAGCGGAATGGCGAAAGGCTCCGTAACTATCTCATGAGGAAGGACCACCCATGAATTCTGCCCTTATAAGCTGTTTTCACAGTGCTGCAGCCACGTTCTGCCGGAGTTTCCGTCCTTTCTCCGAGCTTTGCTAAGTTGTTTCAATTCAAAACTTAATATACCTGTTGACAAAGCTTTTGCGTTTCCTTATAGTGGTCAAGGTGTCTGACTATGTCCCTATGCGGCAGTCAGCAACAGAGCCAAACCGATTGCTTTACGCGATAAGGTGGTTCCGGAAGAATAGGTCTTTATACTATATGACTCTATTGTCGTCGGACTTGTTTCCGCCGACCTCTGGAAACCTCTTGATACCGAAGCGATCAGAATTTGTCTCGAATCATATAAAGGCATGGGCCTTTATTAGATATCTTTGTTTTGCGGCAGTGCCGCAAGGAGGAACTGATGGCTAAGGAAAAGTTTGAGAGAACGAAGCCACATGTAAACGTAGGTACGATTGGTCACGTCG
>CASFMA010000097.1 GCA_949295675.1 uncultured Spirochaetales bacterium
CCCTGCTTCTCGCAGACTGTGACATGGTTGTGCGCCACCTGCAGGATGTCTATCTCCGGGTTGTCGTCAAGGATCTTCTGCGCTGAGTCGGAGCCGTTGTCCTCGTCGAACTCCGCATACATGCCCATGTGCGCCGACACCACTATCACGTCGGCTCTGCCTCCGATCTCCGCTATGGCCTCCTTCACCGCCTCGTTCGCCGGCAGGAACACGAGGCTGTCTATCCCATCCTTGCCGCTGTCCCACACAGGGATGTTCGGCGTGACGACTCCTATGACAGCCACATTGACGCCTGAGACCGGGATAATGACCCAGCCGCGGCCCGTCGCGTACGACCCGTCCGCAGTCCTCACGTTCGCGGCAAGCACAGGGAAGGCCGCCTGGGAGAGTATCGAGGACGCCGTGCCTGTGCCCCAGTTGAACTCATGGTTGCCAAGTGTCATCGCGTCGTAGCCCATCATGTTCATCGCCGCTATGACAGGATGCTCCTCCTCAGGGGACTTGTTGTATATGTCATCGGTCATGATCGTCCCCTGGATGTCATCGCCGGCATCTATCAGGACGGTGCTTGGGTTCTCCTCCCTCACTTCCTCGATATACGTGCAGAGCCTGGCCATGCCGCTGTCTGTGGATTCTTCTCCGCTTTCATATACATATCCGAGGATATCCCCATGAAGGTCAGATGTGCCGAGTATCGTTATGTGATAATCCGCGAACAGGAAGCATGGAACAAGGATGATAAGGACAAGAATAGAAATGATACGGTGCATGAAATGAAAGGACCTCCGCCCCCAAAATAAGGAACGGAGGAAAAATCAATATGAAGAGAATGTTAACAAGGCATTAATACCCAAGCTGGCACATGGCGTCGGCAACCTTTGTGAATCCAGCTATATTTGCGCCCTTGGCGTAATCGATATAGCCGTCATCTTCCTTTCCGAACCTGACGCACTCATCATGGATTGACTTCATTATGCCCCTCAGCTTCTCGTCCACTTCCTTCGCAGACCAGTGCAGGTGCATGGCATTCTGGCTCATCTCAAGGCCCGACACAGCGACACCTCCTGCATTGGCAGCCTTTCCTGGAGCGAATGCGACCTTGTTCCTCTTGAGGACGTCTATGGCATCCAGAGAGCATCCCATATTCGATGTCTCGACTACATATCCTACCTTGTTGGATACCAGGTTCTCGGCATCGGCCTTTCCTATCTCGTTCTGTATAGCGCATGGGAAAGCCAGATCGACAGGGACCTCCCAAGGCTTCTTCCCTTCTATGAACTCAGCCTTGAAGCGCTGCGCATATGGCTTCACGACGTCATTGTTGGATGCCCTCAGCTGAAGCATGTATGCCCATTTCTCAGGTGTCCCTATCCCATCTTCATCATAGATATACCCATCAGGCCCTGATATCGTGACGACTTTCGCTCCAAGCTCTGTCGCTTTCCTGACAGCGCCCCATGCGACATTGCCGAAGCCCGATACAGCGACTCTCTTGCCTTTAAGGCTATCACCCTTCTCCTCAAGCATGCTCTCTGCAAAATACATGGTGCCATAGCCTGTAGCCTCCGGACGTACAAGGGATCCGCCCCATCCATAGCCCTTTCCAGTGAGGACGCCGGTATTCTCTCCCGCTATCCTCTTGTACTGGCCATAGAGATAGCCTATCTCCCTTCCACCGACGCCTATATCGCCGGCAGGGACATCAGTATCAGGCCCGATATACTTGTAAAGCTCTGTCATGAACGAACGGCAGAAGCGGAGTATCTCAGCCTCTGACTTGCCTTTAGGCGAGAAATCAGATCCGCCTTTGCCACCGCCCATCGGGAGTGTCGTAAGGGCGTTCTTGAACATCTGCTCAAAGCCCAGGAACTTCATGGTCCCTTCAGTTACAGACGCATGGAACCTCAGGCCGCCCTTGTAAGGTCCAAGGGCATTGTTGAACTGCACCCTGTAGCCTCTGTTCACCCTTATGTTGCCCTCGTCATCCTCCCATTCAACCTTGAACGAGATAGTCCTGTCAGGCTCCGTTATGCGCTCAAGGATCCTGTTCTTTATGTAAAGAGGATTGTCATTGACTGTGTCTATGACAGAAGAGACCACCTCCCTGACAGCCTGGATGAACTCAGGCTCAGCAGGATTCCTTCTTTCAAGATCCGCCATGAAACTGTCGAGATTGTACATATCAGCCTCCAATTAAAGATTAAGCCCGGTATTACGAGGCGTCAACAATAATATATCTAATAAAAAGGCTTCGATTTTAATGTAAACATAAATCCGATGCCATCATTTCTGCGCGTATCAACGCATAAGCGTATGATGTACATGAAATTTATATATAGATAAATTTTCATGATCAAAATTTTGCTTTTTGTTATATCATCCCTTGAATATTGATGAAATAACTTTACTGACAACATCTTTCCTTTGCGATATAATTTCATCTATGAACATTTCAAGGATCATCTACCTTGCATCTCTTTGGATAATGGGGATTTCCCTTGGAGCCATCGTTGTCTCCGATATCCTTTATCCCGTCTCCGATGCCTATCTCAGGACGCTCGGAGTGATTGCCCTCATAGCAGCGATAGGCGTTCTGTCCGGCATGATTTCCAGATACAGGAGAAAATAGTGTATCTGCTGGATCAGACATGGATGCCCTTTTCCAATCTGATGCTCAAGCATGTCTACAATGTGCTTCTGATATGCTCGGACTATGACCGCTTCATGCTTGAGGAAGATGGAAGGGTCGAAGAGGAACTGTACCAGGAATATACAGCCCTCGGACTCTCGAATCCACCGAAGATAACGCATACGAACAATGAGGAAACCGCGCTGCGCCTTATAGACGAGCTTTCGTTTGACCTCGTGATCTCGATGCTGGATCTCGGATCGGAAAGGGTCGAAGCTCTTGCAGAGGCAATAAAGGTAAAAAGGCCCTGGATGCCTGTGATTGCGCTCTCCCCTTCCCCTGACCACAGGAAGGTCAAGGAGCTGAAAGGAGAGAACTGCCCTTATATAGACTACCTGTTCTACTGGCAGGGCAACGCATCGCTCTTCCTTGCGATGGTCAAGCTTGTCGAGGACAGGATGAACATCGCGCATGACACAGATGTGGCGGATGTCCAGGCGATAATCCTGGTTGAGGACTCCGTGCGCTTCATCTCCTCTTTCCTGCCGCAGATGTACACATGCCTGATACACCAGAACAGGATATCCATACTGGAAGCCCTGAATGAATGGGGGAAGACACTCCGGATGAGAGGGAGGCCGAAGATCGTGCTTGCCCGCACATATGAGGAAGCATGGGATCTGTACAGCGAGTACAAGGATAACGTGCTTGGAATCATAACTGACGTATCATTCCCATCTCTCCAGGGAAACGAGAAAGCCGGCCTCAGGCTTGCAGCTTCGATCAGGGAGGAGTCAAAGGATGTCCCTATCCTCATACAGAGCACCGAAAAGGAGAACAAGGAAGATGCCGACAGGCTCGGTGCCGATTTCCTCTGGAAGCTCTCCGACACCATCCTCCAGGACCTTGAAGCCCATTTCATCAAGAACTACAACTTCGGACCCTTCATATTCATAGATCCTGAAACCGGAAAGGAAGTCGCGGTGGCCCATACGATGAAGGAGGTGCAGGAGACGCTCAAGGATCTCCCGCTCCCGACATTCCGCTACCATTCAAAGCGCAACGACTTCTCAAGATGGCTGAGGGCACAGTCGCTTTATGCGCTTGCGGCGAAGATCAAGAACATAAATGTCGATACAGGCAAAAGCGATATGGAGGTCCGGGACCTGCTGTACGAGACAATCAAGGCATACAGGGCTGACAGGACAAGAGGGGTAATCGCCGATTTCTCGATCAGCAGCTATGATGAGACGATGCTGTTCACGAGGATAGGAAAAGGATCGCTAGGAGGGAAAGGAAGAGGGCTTGCATTCCTTGCGATGGAGATGAAGGCCAGCGGCATAATGGACCGCTACCCTTCCGTATATCTCTCCATCCCCAGGACAATCGTGATATCCACAGAGCTGTTCACGGAGTTCATGGAGCTAAACGGGCTCTCTTCCCTGTCATTCAGGAACGAAAGCGACAGCGCAATACTCTCCCTGTTCCTCTCGTCAAGGATGCCAAAGGACCTAGAAGATGATCTCCGTGCGATCCTAAAGGTAATAAGGAAGCCTATATCGGTCAGGTCATCTTCTCTTCTCGAAGACTCGCATTTCCAGCCATTCGCTGGTGTCTACCAGACATCGATGATCCCGAATGCGGGAAGCGATGAGAAACGGCTTGAAGAGCTTGAGAAAGCTATAAAGACAGTCTGGGCGTCCACATACTTCGAATGCGCGAAGGAGTATCTGAAGAGAACATACCACTCGCTTGAGGAGGAAAAGATGGCTGTGATACTCCAGCAGATCACAGGATCCGAGCATGACGGGCGGTGGTATCCGAATATATCTGGAGTTGCACGGTCGCTGAATTACTACCCTGTCCCCGGACAGAAGGCAGAGGACGGCGTCGGGATGCTGTCTTTCGGATTCGGGAAGATAATCGTAGATGAAGGCACAGCGCTGCGCTTCTGCCCCGCAAAGCCAAAGATGCCGTCAAGCGCATCGCTTACATCCGAGACCTCTGTGCAAGACAGGTTCTATGCCCTTGACATGACGGCACCGTTCGATCCTGAGAAGAACTCGGACAATCTTATCGGCATACCTCTGCAGGAAGAGGCGAAGAAGATGCCGAAGGCTTTCAGGGGAATCGCTTCCACCTATGATATCCACACGGGACAGCTCTCCGAGTCAACAAGGGCCGAAGGGGAACGTGTGATAACATTCAACGGCATCCTGAAGTATGACATGCTCCCTCTCGCCCCTATCATCGATGACATGCTCAAGCTAGGGACAGAGGCAATGGCTGAACCTGTCGAGATAGAGTTCGCCGTGAATACGGAGCATGAGAACCGTCCCGACTTCTCGATCCTTCAGATAAGGCCGATATCAGGGAACGATGACTACATCGATGTGAAGATAACCGAAGAGGACAGGAAGAGCGCCCTTGTCTACGCCGAAAAGGTCATGGGCAACGGAAGCGCAGACGGAATATACGATATAATCACGATAAAGCCAGAGGCCTTCAAGGCTGCAGAGATGACAGAAATGGCAGCGGAGCTGGAGCGGATGAACAAGGCAATGGATGGTGATTATGTGCTTATAGCGGCAGGAAGGCTCGGATCGTCCGACAGGTGGCTCGGCATACCATGCACATGGTCACAGATATCAAAAGCTCACGTGATCGTAGAGACAGGACTGAAGGAAATACAGGCAGAGCCGAGCCAGGGCACTCATTTCTTCCAGAACATGACAAGCCTTGGCTGCCTGTATCTCACAATAAACCCAATGTATAACGATGGCTTGTTCAATTACGAAGCCATAAAGAAGCTGCCGAAGGTTGAAGAGACTGAACACTTTCTCCATGTCAGGACAGCCAATCCACTGACAATCAAGGCAAACGGTCTCTCAGGCAAGGCAGTCATAAGGACAACGGAGGAAAACCAATGACGGAATACCATGCTCCAACCGATGTCATCCTTGGCAAGGATGCTGTCTCGGAATGCGGGGAAATGCTCAGGAAATACGGGGCCGGCAAGGTCCTCATCCACTACGGATCGGAACGTGTCGTGAAGAACGGCCTGATCGGGCAGATCACTAAGCAACTTGATGACGGGGGGATCAGCTATGTCCTTCTCGGCGGTGCGCAGCCCAATCCAAGGCTCTCGCTTGTAAGGAAAGGGATAGAGCTTGGAAGGAGTGAGGATGTTGACTTCCTTCTCGCCGTCGGTGGCGGGAGCGCCATAGACAGCACAAAGGCTATGGCTTATGGCCTCTATGATGACGGGGATGTCTGGGATTTCTATTCAGGGGCGAGAAAGCCATCAGGAGCCCTCCCGATAGGCGTTGTGCTGACCCTTGCCGCAACAGGCTCAGAGATGAGCGACAGCTCTGTCATCACTAATGAGGATGGCGGATTGAAAAGAGGATGCAACTCAGATTACTGCAGGCCGCGCTTTGCCCTTCTCGATCCATCCCTCACCTACTCCGTGCCTCCTTATCAGACATCATGCGGCACGGCAGACATAATGATGCACACGCTAGAGAGGTTCTTCCATTCGGGAAAGACCCTTGACCTCACGGACAACCTCTCGATAGCCCTTCTGAAGAGCGTTGTGGAGAATGGTCTCAAAGCGCTTCAGGACCCAGAGGATTATGATGCGAGAGCAAACCTGATGTGGGCATCCTCACTCTCGCACAACGGGCTTATGCAGGTCGGGAATGAGCAGAGAGGGGACTGGGCATGCCATCAGATGGAGCATGAGCTTTCAGGCATGTATGACGTAGCGCACGGAGCCGGCCTCACAGCTATCTGGGGAAGCTGGGCACGCCATGTATATGATGAGGATCCGGAACGCTTCGCATATCTTGGAGAAGGCCTTTTCGGCCTTAAGAGGACATCTGATCCAAGCAGGGATGCGATACAGGCCATAAAGGCCATGGAAGCATGCTTCACCTCGCTCCATATGCCTGTCACGCTCAAGGAGCTGGGCCTGGATCTCTCAGATGAGGAGATCGACACCCTTGCAGAGAAGGCTACATTCTTCGGCAAACGCACGATAGGAGCGTTCCAGATACTGGATAAGGAAGATATCCTGGATATCTACACAGCTGCCAGGGGCTAGACAAGCCCCAGCAGATGCTGCATAAGCAGCGATACAACCGTGATAGCAATCCAGCAGGAAGCTCCGAGGAGAAGGGGCTTCCCTCCTGTGCGCACAAGCTTCACGATATCTGTATTAAGCCCAATGGCGGCCATGGCGAGTATTATCATGAACTTCGAGAGCTCCTTGAACGGGAGAAACACGTTCCCTGGCACGCCGCAGGCGGTGAGGATGGTCGTCAGAAGAGACGCGATGACAAAGTAGATGATGAAGAACGGGAAGATCTTCCTTATCGAGACCTTCTCCTCGTTTCCGCCGCTTCTTGTCCTGATGAAGGCAAGCACAAGGGTTATTGGGATGATCGCAAGCGTGCGCGTGAGCTTGACTGTGACCGCCTTGTCAAGCGTTGCCGTCCCCAATCCCCACATGCTGTCCCATGTGGATGCGCATGCGGTGACAGAGGATGTATCGTTCACGGCTGTACCGGCAAATATCCCGAAGGCGGTGCCGGATGAAGTATCGAATCCGATAAGGGTGCCAAGCGCAGGGAAAAGAAGCGCGGCCAGGACGTTGAAGAAGAATATGACGCTGATCGACTGCGCGACCTCTTCATCGTCCGCGCCTATCACAGGGCTAGTGGCAGCTATCGCAGAGCCTCCGCATATCGAAGATCCCACTCCTATAAGCACAGATGTGTTCTTCTTCACCCCTATGATCCTGGATAGAAGGAAAGCAGCCAGCAGCGATACAGAGATAGTCGAGAGTATTATCGGAAGTGACTGAAGCCCGGTCTCTGCGACAACGGAGAGATCCATGCCGAAGCCAAGCAGCACGACAGCCCACTGCAGGACCTTCTTCGATGTGAACTTTATGCCGCTGTCAAGATCACCCCTGTCCTTGAAGAAGACCGCAATCACCATGCCGATGAGGATCGCGAAGACAGGGCCGCCTACGACAGGGACAAGCTTGCCGAGGAAGAAAGAAGGGACTGCGATGATAAGACAGAAGGCCAGTCCCTTCCAGATTGATGCTATATGATTGGACATGGCCTCTTATTACCATGGAAGAGCGATCCCTTGCAACAAAGGCTATCTGGCGTCTGCTTCCTTCAGGAAATAATCCCAGAGCGCGTCATGTGGAGGATCTGCCGTTATGCAGACCTCTGTCTTCCTTACGGGATGGATGAATGACACGTGCCTCGCGTGCAGGCATATCCCGCCATCAGGATTGGATCTGGCAGCCCCGTATTTTAGATCTCCCTTGATATGCACTCCGATCGCGGCAAGCTGAGCCCGGATCTGGTGATGGCGGCCTGTATGGAGATCGATCTCAAGAAGGTGGTAGTTATCTGATGATGCGATGAGACGGTAGGAAAGCTTTGCCACCTTGGAGCCTTTGCGCTCAATCGATGACGCGATGCTCTTGTTCGTCGCGGCATTGCGGACTATGTAATGGACCAGCGTCGCCTCGCTTCTCTGCGGCTTCCTGTCGACAATCGCCCAATATGTCTTCCTGACCGCGGATGTGCGGAAGAGCGCTGTCATGCGGGAAAGCGCCTTGTCCGTCTTCGCGTATACGACGATGCCTGATGTAGGCCTGTCGAGGCGATGAGGGATGCCCAGATACACATTTCCGGGCTTGCCGTACTTCTCCTTCAGATACTCCTTAACATCATCCGCCAATGTCCTGTCCCCTGTCTCGTCACCCTGGACCAGCTCTCCGGGCAGCTTGTTCACAGCTATAAGATGATTATCCTCATACAGTATGCGGTCACTTATCATCATCAACCCCATCAAGCAGGCTTGGCGATGCCTCCTCGCTTGTCGATGTGTCCTTCGTCTGCCTTATCGAAAGGGACTGCAGCTCCTTGCCTGTGAGCTTCTGCCCTGCCGCAGATGCGGACTTGTATATCGGGAAATCCGCGAAGCGCACCGTATCCTCCAGGATCTTGTAGCCATAGCCAGGCTTGAACTTCATGGTTATGACCGCAGACGGCCATATGGACATCTTCTTGACCTTCGCCTTCGGCCCTGAGACTACAGAGTAAGGCTTGTCTGTCGTGAACGCCGTGATCCTGAAGCGCTTTATCTGGTAAACGCTCTTGTCCCTGATCCTGTCGCGGTAGATTACCGTGAAGACCTCCTTGGAAAGGATCTCCTTGTCTCCATAGTTTATGTAGAACAGTCCTTCCGAGCCGATGAAGGTCTTGTCAGCGACAGGTATGACCCTGTATTCCCCGTTCTGCTTCATGTAGAAGATCTTGTCAAACGGGCTTACCTTGAGCAGGGACTCGCCTGTCTTGATCGCTGTGCCTATGTAACCAGTATCAGGGTCATAGCGCACATCCATGTTCCTGACAGCGACCTGACGCACGTTGAGAGTCTCGAATGAAGATATCTCGGTCTTGCGCCTGAACTTCTCCTTGTCGCACATATCCTCAAGCTCCGTGAGATATGCTTCCGCATAATCGACTATGTGCTCAAGGTTGTAATCTATCTTCTCTATGGATCCCATTATCTCGCGGATCTCTTCCTTGTTGCGCTCTATGTCGAAGAGGCTGATGCGCCTGATAGGGATCTTCAGCAGCCTGTCTATATCATCATCGGTGATGGCCTGGCCGCCAAGCTCCGCCTCAAACGGGACAAATCCAGTGATTATCGCGTTCTTCACATCCTCTGCGCTCTTCTTTGTCTCGATTTCCTTATATATCCTTTCCTCGATGAAGATCCTCTCGAGCTTCCTGGCCCAGAGCTTGTCCTCCAGATGCTTCTTGTCATTCTGGAGCTCTGCCGTGAGCACTTCCACAAGATGCTTTGCATGGAACTTTATCATCTCCGTTATGGATACAGCCTTAGGATATCCATCAACGATGACGAGAGGATTCACAGAGATCTTCTTCTCGCAGTCGGTGGTCGCATAAAGGACATCGACCATGTCCTCGGAATAGACATTGCGCTGCCAGCATATCTCGATCTGGGCCTTCTCTGCAGTATAGTCGCTTATAGAGGCTATCTTGAGACGTCCTGTAGCGTTCGCCTTCTCGATCGAGGCGATCATGGAATCACTTGTGACGCCATATGGCAGCTCCTCGATCACAAGCTTCTTCGGGTCGGATGTGTTGAGCCTTGCCCTTACAGCTATCTTCCCTCTTCCGTCATCATACTCCGAGACATCTATGATGCCGCCTCCTGGGAAGTCAGGGTAAAGCACGAACTTCTTGCCTCTCAGGGCCTTTTTCTCAGCTTCCAGCACCTCGAACAGGTTATGAGGGAGTATCTGCGTGGACATTCCTACCGCTATGCCCATCGTTCCCTGTATGGCAACCACAGGGATCTTCGCAGGGAAAAGCACAGGTTCCTTGTTCCTGCTGTCATATGAATCGACGTATTCCGTTATCTCCGGGTTGTACAGCACCTTCTTGGCAAACGGCGTAAGGCGGCACTCTATGTACCTTGCAGCGGCTGCGCCATCACCTGTAAGGAAGTTTCCGAAGTTTCCGCCTTTCTCGATGAAGAGCTCGCAGTTGGCAAGGTTCACGAGGGCTTCATAGATCGAGGCATCCCCATGCGGATGGTACTTCATGCACGCGCCCACGACATTGGCGACTTTCATGAACCTGCCGTCATCCATCTCGAACAGGGTGTGCATTATCCTTCTCTGCACAGGCTTGAAGCCGTCGACGAGATCAGGAATGGCCCTGTCCCTGACTACATATGACGCATATTCCAGGAAGTAATTACGATATAGTTTATCAGCCTGTGACATTTAGAAGATTCTCCATTATGAACTCTCTGCGCTGGGGAGTGTTATCTCCCATATAGAACTCCATCTTATCCTTGATATCCTTCAGCGATGCTATTGTAACAGGCAGCAGCTTGATATCATCACCTATGAAGTTCTTGAAATCAGGAGCGTCTATCTCACCGAGGCCTTTGAACCTCGTGACCTCACAGCCGCGTATCCGCCTTATGGCATCATCACGCTCAGACTCCGTGTAGCAGAATTCAGTGATGCTCTTGTTCCTGACCTTGAAGAGCGGAGTCTCGAGGATGAATAGCTTGCCTGATGTGACAAGCTCCTCAAAATAAGTGAGGAAGAATGTCATCAGGAGTATCCTTATGTGGAAGCCATCGGTATCAGCATCTGTCGCGATCACTACTTTCGAGTATCTGAGGTCATCGATGCCGTTCTCTATCCCAAGGGCGACCATGATATTGTAAAGCTCCTCATGCTTATACAGCTCCGTACGCTTGTAGCCCTGGACGTTGAAGGGCTTTCCCCTCAGGGCGAATACTGCCTGCGTATCAGGATTGCGGACCTTTGAGATAGTACCGGCGGCGCTGTCGCCCTCAGTGAGGAAGATCATCGAGCTCTCGGCATCCTTCCTGTGCGCTGCAGGTGCATTGTCTATATGATAGCGGCAGTCCTTGAGCTTAGGTATGTGGATGGCTGTCTTCTTCGCCCTCTCCTTTGAGTTGTTCCTTACCTCCTGCTCCTCCTTGTGGACCTTCTCGTTTGTCGTGACCTTATCCTGCAGTCCCTGAGCTATCTCCTTGTTCTTCAGCAGAGCCTCAAGTACAGCCTCCTTGACCTCGTTCACGATCCAGGCCCTGACCTCTGTCGATCCAAGCTTGTTCTTGGTCTGGCTCTCGAACACAGGATTCTGCATCTTTATAGCAACAGCTGCGACGATGCCATCCCTGATCTCCGGGGCCTGCCAGCTCTTGCGGAAGAACTCGTTTATGCCCTTCAGTATGCCTTCCTTAAAGGCTGCAAGATGAGTGCCTCCATCGGACGTGTTCTGCCCGTTGACATACG
Source organism: uncultured Spirochaetales bacterium (assembly GCA_949295675.1). Lineage (GTDB taxonomy): Bacteria > Spirochaetota > Spirochaetia > Sphaerochaetales > Sphaerochaetaceae > Ornithospirochaeta. The sequence continues at coordinate 11,532 of CASFMA010000097.1, forward strand.
AGAAGTAGTTCTCGCCATAGCCAGATGTATGGGTGAAGGCAAACTCCAGATGCTCGTTCTTGAAATGTATTGTAGGATAAAGCCCGTCATCACCAAGGACCTTGGAGAGCAGGTCAAGAAGGCCATGGCTGCTCTTTATGATTGTCTTGTTGTACTCAATCGTAAGGCCTGTATTGAGATATGCGTAGCTCCAGAGCCTGTCAGTCACGATATCATCATGGTAATGGAAATCAGGGAAGAGCGCAGGATCCGGATGGAAGGAGACAAATGTCCCGTCTGGCTCCTTTGTCTTTCCCTCTTTCTTCTTATCCAGCTTGCCGCCCTTGAATGTAGCCTCTACGAACTTGCCCTCGCGGTATGAACGCACGAGGAACTCAGAAGAGAGCGCGTTTACGGCTTTCGTGCCAACTCCGTTAAGACCTACGGAAAACTGAAAGGCCTCACTATCGTACTTTGCTCCTGTATTGATCACGGATACGCATTCTACGACCTTTCCAAGGGGAATGCCTCTTCCATAGTCGCGGACTGAGACAGAATCATTCAGTATGGTCACCTCGATCCTGTTGCCATGCTTCATCGTGAACTCATCCACAGCATTGTCTATAATCTCTTTCAGGAGTACATATATGCCATCATCAGGGTGCGTACCATTCCCCAACCTGCCTATATACATGCCAGGGCGCAGCCTGATATGCTCCAGGGAGGATAGCGATTTTATATTACTTTCATCATAGGCCATGAAATCAGTATAGACAGTTTACAGCACGCTTGCAAACAGAACTCATGAGGCAACAGTATAATCAAGGGGCAATCGCGGCAGCAACAGCCTCAAGCTGCCTGCTCTCCAGTGCCTTTCCGCTTCTTATGTAAATAACTGCATCTCCATCTCTTATCAGGAAATCACGCATGGAAGCTGATGCAAGGACCTCTGCTCCTATATATGCAGAAAGCCCTTCTTCATAAGTCAACTGGCTGTTACGGAGCTGTCTCTCCGCAAGTTTCCTCAGGAATGCCGATGAGGACATGTAATACGTGCAGCTCAGGTATGAATCGCCGGAGGCACCTTCGCCAAGATACTGCTCATATGAATAGCGGTAATCTGCCATGAAGCTGCTGCTCTCCCTGAATATCGCAGTCCTTGCCTCACCCGATGCGTCAAGGCCAAGGCTGGCAAGCGTCTCCGGGATATCATCAGAATATAAGACGACATCCTCCCCTCCTATCTCAGCTCTCTCACCGTTCCTCCCTGACTGCCCATAAAGGGAGTCAATGGCAAGGAAGCATACAAGCGCGATGAGGGACAGGAACACCATGCGCGTAGAGTGATCGATAAAGCGGTAAAGGTCCTTCTTTATATATCTTCCATGGTCCTTCACATCCTCGATAATTGAGATGACTGCTCGTATCGACAGGGCAAGTGAGCAGCACAGCAGGATCAGGAACAATGCAAAAGCCGCCATATAGGCATCTGAGGATGTGATCCTCATGGCATCAAGCGAGAAGAGAGCTGATATGAATGCAAGATATAGAATGGAGACTATGAGGTTTGATACGCTCTTCCTCCTGCCCTTCTTCCTGGCGCGCTCGTTTCCATGCCCCTCTGCCTTGGGGACAGAGGCTGCAGGATGCTCCTCATAAAGGAAGGCATGGCGTCTTGTATCCGCGATGTCCTCAGGACCGCTGATGGCTATCATGTCCCAGCCTTCCCTGCGGAGCAATGGGAGCTCCTGCCTCAGCTGGACCTCCGTCGGAGTCTCCGCAGAAGATGCCTGGAACGAGAAGGAGCACAGGCGGCGGCCATCATGCTCCCTTCGCTCAAAGCGGAACCTGTTGCCCCTCATCGATGCAAGCCACCACCCATTCTCTGCCTTTTTCTGGAGGAAGTCAGTGATTTCCTCGTCAGTATGGCATGTAAGGAGCAGAAATGAACTTTTCCTGTCTCTCAAAGCAACCCTCAGACCTGGAAGCCAAGCTCTGCCTGCTTCAGCGGGCATGCGACAAAATGGCTTTCCCTGACCTCGATAAGCTCAGGCACAGCCTTGCGGCAGATTGAATCATTGCACAGCGGGCAACGCGCTGCGAACCTGCACTCGGCGGGAGGCTCTATCGGGCTTGTTATCTCACCTGTGAGCTTTACCCTCTCCCTTCTATGTCCAAGCTCAGGGATAGGTATAGCTGAAAGCAGGGCCTGCGTATAAGGATGGATCGGGTTGTCGAAAAGCTCCTCCGCAGGTGCTTTCTCTACAATCTGCCCAAGATACATGACTGCGATGTCATCGGAGAAATGATTCACGACAGAAAGGTCATGCGTGATGAAGATATACGTAAGGCCAAGCTTCTCCTGCAGCTCGCTCAGGAGGTTAAGGATCTGTGCCTGGATCGAGACATCAAGTGCTGACACAGGCTCATCGCAGATTATTATCTTAGGCTGCATCGCAAGGGCACGCGCGATGCCTATCCTCTGCCGCCTGCCGCCATCAAGCTCATGCGGATATGTGTTTATATACCTTTCCGCAAGCCCTACAGTCTCCATCAGCTCAAGGACCTTCTCCTCTATCGCATGCTTGCCGCGGAGGATGTGGTTCTCCTTTATAGGCTCGGCTATGATCTGGCTTACAGTCTTCTTCGGATCAAGCGATGAGAACGGATCCTGGAATATTATCTGCATGTCCTTGCGCTTGTGCCTCATCTCGCTGCGCGAAAGCTTGCTTATGTCCTCACCTTCGAAGATCACCTCGCCGGATGTAGGCTCAAGCAGACGCAGGATGACCCTTCCTGTCGTTGACTTGCCGCATCCGGACTCCCCTACCAGGCCCAGCGTCTTGCCGCGTTCCAAGGTGAAGTTTATATCATCAACGGCATGAAGCATGCCCTTTCCTGTCTTGAAGTACTTCTTCAGGTGCTTTACCTCAAGGATCGTATCAGCCATTCTTCTTCCTCCTTTCCAGCAGGAAACCAGGATCTCTGTCATACGCAGAGCATGCGACAGAATGCGTTCCGCCGACATTCCTGAGTGCCGGACATGAAGCTGAGCATTCTTCTGTTGCATAATTGCAGCGAGGAGCGAACGCGCACCCCGGAGGCAGGTTTGTCGGATCAGGCATAAGGCCATGGATAGGCTTCAGCCTAGCCTGCCTGTTCTTTATGTTCGGAAGCGAATTGAAGAGACCTTCGGTATATGGGTGCATCGTCTCACCGAACACTTCCTCGAGGGATCCCTGCTCCACTATGCGCCCCGCATACATTACAGCAACCTCATCGCACACTTCCGCAACAATCCCGAGATCATGGGTGATCATTATCATCGAGGTATTGTACTTCTCCTTCAGCTCTGTCATAAGCTCAAGGACCTGTGCCTGTATCGTGACATCCAAAGCCGTCGTCGGCTCATCGGCTATCAGAAGCTTTGGATTGCATGCGAGGGCTATGGCTATGACCACCCTCTGCTTCATCCCTCCTGAGAACTGATGGGGATATTCTCCAAGGCGTGCGCGCGGAATGCCTACAAGCTCAAGCATGTCGCCGGCTTTCTCCATCGCTTCATCCTTGTGGAGATGCTCATGTATCTCGATTGATTCGGCAATCTGCTCACCGACAGTGAATACCGGATTGAGTGCTGTCATAGGATCCTGGAATATCATTGAGATATCCTTGCCGCGCACAGCCTCAAGGTGCTTTGCGGACATGCCCCTCACATCCTGGCCATCTATCTCAAGGCGGTCACACTCGACAACCCCTGGCGGATCTGGAACCAGACGGAGCATCGCAAGAGCCGTCGTGGTCTTCCCGGCACCGGTCTCGCCTACCAATCCAAGTGTTTTCTTATATCCAAGCTTCAGGTCAATGCCATTGACAGCATGGACGACGCCATCCTCTGTCTCGAATCTGACCCTCAGGTTCTCTATGTTGAGTATCTCGCGTTCCGCGATACTATCTCTTTCCTTGTTCTCCATTGCATACTCCTACCGTTTAAGCTTCGGATCCAAAGCATCCCTCAACCCATCTCCAAGCAGGTTCAAGGAAAGGACTGTTATCATGATCGCGATTCCAGGAAACAGCGTCATATAGCTGTAATCCCTTATATAAAGACGTCCGGCAGAGAGCATGCTGCCCCATTCCGGAGCCGGAGCCGGCACTCCAAGGCCAAGGAATGAAAGCTGCGCCGCTGATATTATCGCGGAACCTACGCGGAGCGTTGCCTGCACGATTATCTGGCTCAGGCAGTTCGGTATGATATGGACAGCGACTATCTTCCAGTCCGGCTGCCCGATTGCCCTGGCAGCTTCAATGTACTCTTCATCCTTGACGACAAGGACAGCGGCACGGGCGACCCTGACAAATGGCGCGGTGCTTGCGATTCCTACTGCTATCATGAGGTTGAGAGTGCTCTTTCCCAGCGATGACACAACAGCTATGGCCATCAGTACTGACGGTATGGACGAGAATATATCGCATATCCTCATCACGACATTCTCGAATCCTCCGCCTATATAGCCAGCAGCTGCTCCAAGCACGGTGCCGACAACAAGCGCGATGAGGACAGCCACAAGTCCGACAGCTAGCGAGTATCGCGCACCATATACGATACGGGCGAATATATCGCGGCCAAGCTCATCGGTTCCGCATATATGCTTCGCGGATGGCCATTGCATCCTCTCCCTGACATTCATCCCGATGACATCGGTATTGTAGTCATATACGAGCGGAGCGACCAAAGCCGCAATGATTATTATGATCAGCAGGATCATCCCTATGATCGCGCCCTTGTTCCTCCTGAGCTGTCTCCAGGCCATGCCAACGGAGCTTCTTTTCTTATAAAGCTTAGATACCCTATCTGCATTAGCGTCCATATCCAACCTCACTTCGTATACTGCGCCTTGATCCTTGGATCGACGTACGCATAGATGATATCAATGAGCAAGTTCACGATAGTCACGAGCATTGTCGTCATTATCAAGGCTCCGGTGACCGTAGGGATATCCCTCTGATCGATCGCATCAACGACAAGGCGTCCGACGCCTGGCCATGCGAATACAGTCTCAGCAAGGACAGATCCTCCAAGCACGTTTGAGAACTGGACACCGAATATCGTGATTATCGGGATAAGGGCATTGCGGAGGGCATGCACATAGACCACCTTGCGCTCAGAGACGCCTTTGGCCCTTGCCGTCCTGAGATAATCCTGGCGGAGGACATCAAGCATCGAGGACCTGGTTGTCCTGGTAAGAAGAGCTGCCAGGCCGACTCCTACTGTCACAGCAGGAAGGATAACGCTCGAGAAGCCCTCAGCACCGCCTGATGGGAACCAGCCAAGCTTGAGCGAGAAGAGAAGCATCAGCAGCAGCCCCAGCCAGAAGTTCGGCATCGAAAGGCCCAGCAGAGCCAGTATCATGGCAAGAGTATCCTTCCATGAGTTCTGGTTCACTGCGGCGACTATGCCCAGCGGGACAGATATCAATATGGCAACAAGCATGGCTATGGAAGCGAGGCGCAGCGTATTCGGGAGCCTCTGGAGATAGAGCTCCATCACATCCAGCTTCGTGACATACGAGACTCCAAGGTCTCCTTTGAGCAGGTTGCCGATATACCGGAAATACCTCTCTATCAACGATCCGTTGAGCCCCATCTCCTCACGAAGGGCCTCAAGCTGTTCCTCTGTGGCATCTGGTCCGGCAACCTGATAAACAGGATCGCCTTCTGCTACATTCATTATTGCGAATATTATGAACGCGACACCAAGAAGCACAGGAATAAGCATCAATAGGCGTTTGATTATATAACGGTGCATAGATCCTCCTGGGGATAACAGGATGGGGATCTCCCATCCTGTCAGTCATACATTATTCCGAAAGGGCGATCATCCTGAAATCATGCTTTGCATCTGGTTTCCAGATAACGCCGGCCAATCCCTTCTTTGCACCGATATTTATATAGGAAGTACAGATCGGCACTATCGGGCAGATCTCATCAAGATAGTTCTCTATTTCGTAGTAATCCTGCCTTCTCTGCTCCGTGTCTGTCTCGACAAGTGCTGCATCAAGCATCTCGTTGAATGTCGCATCCTTCATATTGCATCTGTTGGAGCCGTTCTTCCTGAGCGTTCCATCTTCCTGTGCCGTGGATCCGAACTGGTTCCTGAGCGTATAGTCAGTCCCGAGATCATCTGTGAACTGGTAGAGCGCGAGCTCATAATCAAGAGCCGCATCGTTGAGCTTGCCCTTGAGAGCCGCTGTCTCCATCTCCTCCAGGACGATGTTTATGCCGATCTGCGCGCAGCTGTTCTGGAATATGAGGGCCGCGGTCTTCTTTGACTCATTGTCAACCATGATATGGAACGTGAGCTCGCCAGGCTTGTATCCGGAGAGAGCAAGCTCTTCCTTCGCCTTCTCAAGATCATATTCATATACATGGATATCAGGATTGAGGCCGAACTGCCCGCGGTTGATGTAGTTGTTATGGACGCTTGCCAGGCCATCATATGCCGCGAATACTATCGATTCCTTGTCCATTGCATATGCCATGGCCTTACGTACATGGACATTGTCCAGTCCCGGCTTCTCCATCTGCATAGGCATGTAAAGAAGCACGACGTTAGGTGTCTGGATAAGATCAAGGGCTGGATCAGAGGCAATTCTCTCAAGATCTGTCGTGGAAGGATCTATGCAGACATCGATCTCACCGGTCTGAAGGGCGATGAGCCTTGTGGATGCTTCCTTGTAGAGCTTGAATATGATCCTTCTCGTAGGAGCTGGTCCCTTCCTGTATCCATCATACCTGACAAATGAGCAGTGGGAACCTGGGATCCATTCCTCAAGAGAGAACATCCCGCTTCCGAGATATGGTCCCTTGACAGGATCTTCAGTGCAGGCCTTCTCAGAGAGGATCGACATGCCGCCATGGGCCATGAGCGTGAGCCAGTCCTGGTTAGGCTTTGAAAGCGTGATCCTGACATGGGTCGGATCGATGACCTCAACTGACACGACATCTGCGACCTTCTGCATCGCGAATGATGACTCCTTTGCCCTGTCGTATGTGAACTTGACATCCTCAGCTGTGCAAGGAGTGCCATCTGTGAACGTGGCATCCGAAGCTATGGTGAAATCATAGACACACCCATCCTCGGAAACTGTCCAGCTCTCAGCAAGCGCCGGGATGACCTCGTTTGTATCAGGATCGATGTTGACAAGTCTCTCATGCGTCAGATAGAAAACCATCATATTGGCATCTGTGTTCGAGCCCTGTGGATCAAGATTATTCACATCGTTTGCAATGCCGATGGTGACTGTATCCTTGTAATCTGTGCTCTCGTCAACAGCTTCTGACTTCACGCTTCCTGTGGCGGTAGCTGTACCTGCGCTCTCAAACTCAGCGGCAGGAGCAGGAGCTGCTGTCTCGGCTGCAGCTGCAGGTGCCTCTGCTGATGAGGATGAGCTATCCTTGGAACAACTCGTGGACAGTATCAGCAATGATATCAGCATGAATAATAGCAACGGTTTCTTCATCAGATTTTCTCCTTTTTTCAATCTTGACAGACCGTGTCAGTGGTTTTCTAAAGTTTAGCCTCGGGTTAACTATATGTAAAGAAAATATTAATTTTATGTTAAATTTATTCGGGAACCATCTGATTAGCTCGGAATCATTGATGAATCAGTAAGAAAAAGCACCCGTAACTTCCATATATCACAAAGCAGCTGATCATCGCCGCTGCACAAGGAAACATGCTGAAACCGAATCGCCGCCTATGCTGAGGATCCGGGCATTGGCATTATTTAATATCCAGAGTCTCCACTGTGTACTCTATCCCTGTCCTTGATATGCTGTCGAGCAGGGCGGAGACAGTCATGCTGTGATTCATTGTTATTATCCCGGTGTATCTCAGCGCCCCGTTCTTGCTCAGCCTCAGCTCGGCATTCATGACGCACAGCCCACACTCTCCCAGCTTCTTCGTGATCTCAGACAACGTCACATCATTGCCTGCGATAAGAAGCGTAAGGCGCGCGACAAGCCTGTTGTTTGTCCTGGAGAAATGGCTATGAAGCATGAACTGCAGCAGGAGGATGAACAAGGTGAACATCATTCCTGTGAAATAAAGACCGGCGCCTATTGTTATTCCCATTCCTACAGTCGCCCACAGTCCCGCAGATGTCGTAAGCCCGACAGTGTTCTCCTTCCTTACGAATATGACACCTGCACCAAGGAATCCT
>CASFMA010000098.1 GCA_949295675.1 uncultured Spirochaetales bacterium
ACAAGCACTAAGAAGATAAAGCGCAAGGATGTTGCCGCGCTTTATGGAGGGGAGAGATGATTGAACTGAAGAGCAAGGACAGGGCATACCTCAGATCCGAGGCACAGACTATCGACCCTGTTGTCTATATAGGGAAGAACGGGCTTACAGACAGCGTCACGGCTGCTCTGGACGATGCCCTTGAGGCCCATGAGCTTGTAAAGGTCCGCTTCCAGGCATCGAAGGAAGAGACCCGCGGGATTTCAGAGAGCCTTGCGGAGAAGACCGGGGCGCTGCTTGTGGCAACCACAGGATTCACCGCTGTGTTCTATCGGAGGAATCCCGATCCAGGAAAGCGGAAGTACTATTTCTGATCTTCCCCCTCCTTATCTTCCTGTAGTCCCTTGGACTCATCCCTGCATAAGCGGAGAATGAGGATGAGAAGAGGGAAGGGGATGCGTATCCTACGGAGTCTGCTATCTCGAAGATCGTCATCGAGCTGTTTGACAGAAGCAGCTTGGCGCTTTCCATCCTCATCCTCCTTATCTTCGCGCCAGGTGACTCGCCGTATATCTCATTGCACAGCCTCGTGAGCTGCGAGCGTGAGAGGTTCATGGCTGAGCAAAGCCTCTCAACCTCCCAGTCCTGGTTGAGCGAGCTTGACACATCATTCCAAAGCTTCTCGAAGTCGAGGCGTATCTTCGCCTTCTCACGCGATTCAGGGATCTGCAGCATACGCCTGAGCGTAAGGATGAGAAGCCTCTCGGCAAGCTCTATTGCGATTGTTCCCTCTATTGCGGAATGGAGGTCCTCCTTTATGATGCTCAGCATCAGCTCCCTGATAAGAGCTGTCTCCGATATCTCTATGATCTTCCAGTCGAAATGCTCTGAGGGGAGGATCGATGACGAGCCGTAGAATGTGAGCCAGATCTGCTCCCATGTGCAGTCACCATGAGTCTCCTCCTTATGCCCCTGGCTTTCAGGGGATGATATGAACATCTCGCCCTCCCTGAGCACGAACTCAGTGCCGTCGTCCTGTATGAAGCGGCCTTCTCCTGAGATCGTCAGCACCATGGTTGAGTAACCTTTGGCCTTTGGCCTCTCAATCCAGAAATCCTTGTCGAGGAAGCAGTATCCGCCTTCCTTGAACAGCACCGACGCAAAAGGGTATGACTCCGCTGCCCTTGATGATATGAACCACTGCTCTGAGTTGCGCCCTGGATTGATGATTTCCTTCTTGTAGATCATGCGAAGATTGTATCATGATTGAGAAGATGCTACAAATCCTGAATTTTTTTACACAAAACCATATAGAAAAATGAACTTTATATGATATTATCCTAACTACTTTTTCGGAGGAACGATGGAAAATTTCCCTTACGATCCATGGCAGAAGTGCAAGACGGTGAGCGGACTCGCCGCTGATCTCGTGATCTCAGCGCTTCAGAAGGAAATCAGAAGAGGACATGAGGAGAATGCCGCTACGCTGGCATATGAGATGCTGATCACAAGCGAGGATATGGAGAACTACCTCTGGTACAGGCTCCGCACCATAAGCGTGGAGGATATCGGGCTTGCAAATCCTATGGCACCGGTCCTTATCGGGATGCTCGACCAGATGCGCAAGCTTGTCCCGACCCATGATGGCGACAGATATCTTCTTGCAATACATGCTGTCCGCTATCTCTGCAAGAGCCTGAAGGACAGGTCAAGCGATGAGATGCTCAACTGGATAATGAAAGAGTACAAGGCTGGCAATCTCCGTCCTGAGATCCCGCCATATGCAATAGACAAGCATACGCTTCAGGGGCAGCAGGAGGGCAGGACCGAGGATGACTTCTATGCAGAAGGATCTAAGGTATATCCTGAATGGGAAGAGCGTGATAGAACCTATCGCGAGAGAATAATCAAGATTTTGGAGTCCAATAAGAAAGAGGGCTGAGGAGGTCTGGATGAAGAGATTTATCCTTTTGTTGCTTGTTGCTGTGTCTGCGCTTTCTCTTTTTGCAGGCGGAAGCAGCGAGAGCGCTTCGGATGAGAGGGTTGTTACTACAGTCTGCCGCGCATCATATGCGAATGAGGTCTGGTACAACGAGATGAACAAGGCTTTTGAGGAGGAGACTGGAATCCACGTGATCGTACAGCCGACTCCTGGCAATGATGCAGACCATGATGCGAAGGTGAATATCGACCTGACTGCTGGCAGCAACATCGACGTGATCCCTTCACTCGGGCCTAGGTACTATGCCGCAAGGGTGGAAGCAGGGTTCTTCGTGCCTCTCAGGGAGCTTGTTGAGGGCAAGGGAATCAATGCCGAGGAAGTATATGGCGTCAATCTTCCTGTCGAGGAGGATGGTGACTACTATGCTCTTCCATCAAAGATCGAGGCATACTGCGTCTTCTACAACAAGGACCTCTTCGACAAGGCAGGCGTGCCTTATCCATCAGGGGCATGGACATGGGAGGACTACAAGAATACAGCAATAGCCCTCACAGATGCTGAGAACGGTGTCTACGGCTCATTCATGAACGCAGAGAACCCATGGCTCATAATCTCATCTGTCCAGAAGGCCGATCCTTTCTACAAGGAAGATGGAAGCTGCAATTTCGACACTCCGTCAAGGAGAGAGGCTATCGAGTGGTACTATGACATGACCAATGTCACAGGTTGCCAGATGCCTGTCGATGAGATCATGAACGAGAATGTTTCCTGGAACTACTATGCTATGGCAGGAGATCATCTTGCGATGTTCAGCCAGGGCAACTGGTTCACAAGGCTGCTCAACAGCCAGGAAGACTATCCTAGGGACTGGAAGTATGGCATCGCCCTTACTCCTGCTCCGGAAGGATACAACAACAACATCGTAAGTGCCGCGTACAACTCAATCAACGTCAATGCGGAGCATCCAGAGGAAGCTCTCGAGTATGTAATCTGGCTTGCTGAGAACCAGTGGAAGTTCGAGGGTGGCATTCCTGCATACGCTGAGATGACGAAAGAGGACAGGCAGATCGCATTCGGCGCCATCGCTGAGGCTTCAGATGGCCAGATCACAGTCGATGATCTCTACAACTGCCTTGTAAACAACGGCATGGGCGCTGTCCAGTCAGATATCATCGGTGTCGCTGCTGATGAGTACAACAGGATCGCGAATGAAGAGCTTCAGTCATACTTCCTTGATCTTCAGGATCTTGATACTGCGATGGCAAACATCACAAGACGTGTCAACGAAGCTATACAGAGCTACGAGTGATTATGAATACGGCCTCCGCCAGTGACGGAGGCCTTTTGGCTTTTATACAATGAGTAAGACAAGACTTTCAAAAAGTGCCAGAAGGGATGAGCGGACTGCATACCTGCTCATTCTTCCTTTCGTCCTTGCGTTCGCTGTCTTCAAGCTCTATCCGATGCTTTATGGCATTCTGGTCAGCTTCTGGAAGCGCAACTCGCTCAGGACAAGAGCCTCTACGGATTTTGCCGGGCTTGACAACTATCTGACGGCAATACAGACATCGACGGTCTGGACATCATTCCTGCATTCGATAATCTTCTCTGTGATATATGTCGTGCTTGTGATGCTGCTGGGCTTCATCATAGCGGTGCTCTTCAACAAGAAGTTCAAGGGACGCACGGCTGTCAGGACCATGTTCTATATGCCATATGTCACGAACATGATTGCTGTAGGAATCGTCTTCAAGTACATGCTCAATCCGACGCATGGTCCTGTCAACGCTATATGGAGGCTTTTCGGCGGTACCGGTCCCCAGTGGTTCAACAGTCCTGTGCTCGCGTTGCCTACGGTGACAGTGATTGCCGTATGGGCGGCACTGGCATTCGTGATAATAACGATCCTTGCGGCCTTGCAGGATGTTCCTGAGGAGCTTTTCGAGGTGGCAGAGATAGAAGGAGCTGGAAGATGGCAGAGGATACGCTATGTCGTGCTTCCGATGATCGCTCCGACTCTATTCATGCTGCTGACGATCTGCATAATAAACTCCTTCCGCAACTATACGACTATAGTCGCGCTTACTAACGGCGGTCCTGGAACAGCTTCCAGGGTGCTTTCGCTTCAGATATACGAGGACGCGTTCACATACTCCAAATACGGAGTGGCGGCGGCCGAAGGCGTGATGTTCGCTGCCTTCATCATCGCTGTCAACGCAGTCGTATCAAAAGTGAGGTCAAAATGCCTGGAAAGACTTTAGACAGGAATATCGGGAAAGGCGCATTCACCGTCGTGATGTGGATCCTTGCCGTGCTTATGGTCATGCCGTTCGTGATGATGGTCGTGATATCGTTCAGGACGCAGGGCGAGGCATATGAGCCTATCTTCGCACCGTTCACGCCGATACTCCGCAACTATGAGCAGGTACTGGGCCATGCCAACTTCCTTGACTGGTACGGCAACACATTCAAGACAGTAATCATAACCATAATCATAAGGCTTGCTGTCACGCTTCCTGCCGCTTATGCGTTCAGCCGCATACAGTTCCGCGGCTCAAGGCTCATAATGGCAGTCCTGATGGCGACGCTGATGGTGCCAGGCGAGACGACGATGGTGCCGAGGTATCTGTACTTCAGCAACATACATCTTCTTGACAGCATATGGGTGATAATACTGCCGGAGATAAGCGAGGTCTTCTATCTCATGCTTCTTTCGGAGTTCTTCCGCTCGATTCCGGAAGATCTGTCGGAGGCTGCGAAGATTGACGGGCTCGGACACCTGAAGATACTCCTGACTATCTTCATACCGCTATCGGGACCGGCTATCGCGACAACTGTCCTTTTCAGCTTCATAAACATATGGAACAACTTCCTTGATCCATATCTTTTCATAAGCTCGATAGACCATCAGCTGATAACTCCTGCCTTGCGTTTCTTCCAGGGCAGAGGCGGCGCTGATGTCCCTGTCCAGCTTGCGGGTGCGTCAGTTGCGACCATCCCGATAATAATACTTTTCATATTCACCCAGAAGTACTTCGTCGCGGGAGTCTCTTCTTCGGGCATAAAGGGGTAACAGAGATGAGTGAGTTCATGTCATATGATCCATGGGCGAAGGTGACCACCAGGAACGGTATTCCAGGTGATGAGATAATAAGCATGCTCCAGAAATCAATAAGAAGGGGATTGGAGCATAATGCGCTTGCAGCTGCTTACGAGATGTATATCACAAGCCCTCAGTTTGAGGACAAGATGTGGAGACGTCTCCTGGCGATAAGCGTCGAGGATATCGGATTCGGCGATGTCCATGCCCCCGAGCTTATCTACACGCTTTATAACATGCGCAAGGAATTCCTGTATCAGGACGGTGACAGGCCTATGTTCTTCGTTCATGCCATCCGCTATCTCTGCAGGCAGAAGAAGGAGAGATCAAGCGACAATGTCAAGAACATGCTGATAAAGGACTTCGCGCACGGGCGTGTTGCCGAGGTGCCTGACTATGCCTACGACCTCCATACGGCAAAGGGCCGAGCCATGGGGCGTGACGAGGTGCATTTCCTCACAGAGGCAAGCAAGGTGATCCCCCAGCTCGAAGGTGAGGACATAAAGAAAGTCTATGAGGAATACCTCGAATACTGCAGGAAGGAGAAAGACGATAAGGGAAAGCCTGAAGTCGCTCCTTTCGAGTACAACTCCTGGCAGTACTGATGAAGGCCGCGCTTATATCGATAGATGCGCTTGATTGGGAAGATCTTCCCGTGTTCAGGAAAGCAAGGAACATGGGAAGGATCCTCTCTGACGCTGATGCAATAAGAAGCGAAGCGATAACGCCGGCGCAGACATATCCATGCCATGCTTCGATACTCTCTGGCTCTTATCCTTCAAGGACCCTTGTTGTTGATAACCTATCACACCCAGAGCGCAGATGGCAGTATTATAGAAGCTCCATAAAATGCCCGATCCTGACAGACGTTGCAAGGAGTTCAGGCCTTACGACAGCCTCTGTCTGCTTTCCGATGACAGCTTGCGCCGATATAGATTACCTCGTGCCGGAAATATGGACTGAGAGGGAAGGTGATGATAGCGATCCGCTATTCTCTTCAGTCTCTTCCGAAAAGGGCTATGAGTACTATCTCAGGCACAAGGCGAAGCTGGACTGGATGAGGACGCCTGGAATGGATCTGTTCGCATCATCTGTCTTCGTGGATATCGTCAAGGAACGGAAGCCCGATATAGCCCTGCTGCATCTTTCGTACCTCGATCATCAGAAGCATCTTCATGGGCCTCTTGCCTCTGACGTGCCGCATGCTGTTGATTTTATTGATAATCTTCTTGGCTCTGTCTTTGAAGCACTCTCTTC
>CASFMA010000099.1 GCA_949295675.1 uncultured Spirochaetales bacterium
TAGGGATTCTACAGGGCAAGCAAGGGGAATATCAAGAAGAGCCGTGATACGATATCTACCATAAGCTACGGACAAAGTTTCAAAAAGAAAGGAGCCTTATGAAGCTCCTTTCATTGTGCGGGCGCTAACCAAATGCGGCACCAGATCAGCTATAGATTGGAGCTGATGGGACTCGAACCCACCACTTTCAGATTGCGAACCTGACGCTCTACCAGATGAGCTACAGCCCCATATGTGCTATATTCAACACTCTTTGTTTTTCTCTGTCAATCAGTGCGGGAAGCTATTTTCACTTCTCAAGGAACGGCATGATAAGCTCAGCGTCCTTATAGCCTTTATGATACAGCTTCATTATGCAGTCATCATCATGCTTGAGCGTAGTGACGCCGCATGTATCATCAGGGGCGATCACAAGAAGCCGCCCTTCCTTCTCATACTTCTCCATTCCCCTTATCTGGCTGTTGTAGGTATCGGCGCGGCCAAGGAGGGCCTTGCCGGCTTCAGGGTACTTCCTTGACAGAAGGCGGCCGCTCCATCTGTCCTTCTCAGGATCCCTTATCGTATTCCTGGGCTTCGTGAGTATCACGACAACTTTATCAGCTCCCATGCTGAACGCCTTCTCATAAGGTATAGGATCTGATATGCCTCCATCAAAGTAGGATCGCTGTCCCATCCTTACAGGCTTGCAGGCTATAGGAAGGGCAGCAGAAGCTTCAAGAACCGTGAGGTCGCCTATCTTGATGGAATCCTTGGGGAAGTAAGCGGGCTTTCCTGTCTCAGCATCTGTTGCGACGAAGACCATATCACAAGGCGATGAGAGATATGATGCCGCATCAAAAGGATCTTCCTTGCCCGGCAATGAGAGATCCTCATAGATATACTTAAGATTCATGAACGTCCCATGCCGCAGAAGAGGCCACAGCCCCATATACTCCTTGCGCTTGGGATATACCGTATAGTACCTGAGCACCCTTCCGCGCTGCTTCGCAAGATAAGTGGCAAGGTCAGCAGCTCCTGCAGAAACGCCTATGCAAAGATCGAACGGATAAAGATCATTATCCATCAGGTAATCATATATACCGGCGCCGTAGACAGCTCTCATGCCTCCGCCGACGTCTATGAATGCAGATTTCATATACAGAATCTAATAAACAGAATCACGATTGGGTAGGATCGATGCACGGAAAAACTCAGCAGTCCTGCTCCATGGCCCCTGGATATCCAGAGAGCATGAAGAGAAGCGATGAGGGCAGAAAGCCCTCATCCACCTACAGTTCGGAAAGCACCGAATCCACAATCGACACAGCCTTGTCTATATCATTCTCCGTGGCTATCAATGGAGGCACAAAGCGAAGGACGGTGTATCCTGCAGAGCATACAAGAAGCCCTCTTTCCATACATTTCCCTATCACATCACGCGGCGGGATCTTCAGATCAAGGCCCTGCATGAAGCCAAGTCCCCTTGCCTCCGCAGCTTTATCAGGATGCTTCAGGACAAGATCCTCAAGCTTATCGTGGAGATAGGCACCCTTTGCAGCGACTTCCTCTGAAAGCTTCGGAAGCTTCGAGAGCACGACCTCCGCCAGCGCTGCCGCAGCAACGTTCCCCCCGAATGTCGCAGCATGGTCGCCAGGGGAGAATATTCCGGCAGCATTATCGAAAGCGAGGGTAGCGCCCATCGGCAATCCACCGCCAAGGGCCTTTGCAAGCGTGAGTATATCTGGCTGGATGCCATAGTTCTGAAAGCAGAAAGGCTTTCCTGTCCTGCCCATGCCGCACTGCACCTCATCGAATATAAGGAGGGCGCCATAGCTGTCGCACAATGCCCTGAGCCCTGAAAGGAACTCCTTCGTCGCCGGGATTATGCCCCCCTCACCCTGAAGGGGCTCGACTATGATCGCAGCTGTCCTCTCGTCCATGAGCGCCTTTACAGAATCCAGGTTGTTGTACTCTGCATATACCACGCCAGGCAGCATCGGGGCAAAGCCTTTATGGTACTTCTCCTGCCCTGTGACCGTAATAGCGCCGTAAGTGCGTCCGTGGAATGAGTGGGCAAATGAGATTATCGTGCTCTTGCCGCTTCCTGAGCCTTTCTTCCTGGCCATCTTGAGTGCGGCCTCATTAGCCTCAGCTCCGCTGTTGCAGAAGAAGACCTCCCTTGAGCCTGCAAGCCTGTTGAGGGCAGCTGCCGCATTGACCGCATGGCTGTTGTAATAGAGGTTCGATGTATGAAGCACCCCGCTTTCAATCACGGAAAGAAGCGCTTTCTTCTCATCCTCATCGCCGTAGCCAAGCGCATTGACCGCGATTCCGGCGACAAAATCAAGATACTCCTTCCCATCCTCGTCGGTAAGCACCATGCCCTTTCCGCTCTTTATCGAGATCGGGAACTGGGAGTAGTTCGGCATATAGTTCTCTTTTCCGAGCCTTGCTGTGACGCTATTTGACATTGTATTCCTCCTCCGCCGTGACCATTGTTCCTATACCGCTTACGGTGAATATCTCAAGAAGCATCGAATGAGGCAGGCGGCCATCAAGGACGTGCACGGACTTCACTCCTTTCCCGAGGGCGTCAAGGCAGCACTCGACCTTCGGTATCATGCCTCCATTTATCGTTCCATCAGCGATCAGCGACCTGGCCTCCGAAGCGCTCATCCTGCGTATTATGGAAGAAGGATCCTCCTTATCCTTCAGGATACCCTCGACGTCTGTAAGGAAGACAAGCTTCTGCGCATCAAGGGCCCCTGCGATTGCCGATGCTGCATAGTCAGCATTTATATTGTAGGTCTGGGAGAACGCATCGACACCCACAGGGCTTATCACAGGGACATAGCCTGAATGTATCAGCGTCTCGATAAGCGAGGTATCGACCTTCTCGATCTCTCCGACAAAGCCAAGATCGAGGCCGTTCGGATAGACCTTCTTGCGGGCCTGGAGCGTGTGTCCGTCCTTTCCGTTTATGCCGCAGGCATCAACGCCGACAGCCTGGAGATTCTCGACAAGGCTCTTTCCAATGGATCCCGAAAGGACCATCTCAGCGACAGAAGCAGTCTCGCTGTCCGTGACGCGGAGCCCGTCGACAAATGTCGTCTTCTTGCCAAGCTTGTCAAGGATCGCGGTTATCTCCTTGCCTCCTCCATGCACAACGACAGGCTTGAGCCCTATATACTTGAGAAGAGCAATATCCTTTATGACTGATTTCTTAAGCTTCTCATCTATCATCGCAGAGCCGCCATACTTCACGACGACCACCGATCCTGCGAACTTCCTTATATATGGGATGGCCTCGATAAGCACATCGGCCTTGGCCCTTTCCTTCTCATACATGGCTAGCTCCTGTAATCTCCGTTGATCTTCACATAGTCATAGGTAAGATCGCACCCCCATGCGGTGGCGCTCTCCGTTCCCTGATGGCAGTCCGCCATCACCTTCACTTCCTTCTCGAGGAGGATCTTCTTTGCCTTGTCCTCATCGAACTTCACAGGCTCCCCGCCCTTGACGACAAGAAGCTCACCGGCAGGTGAAGAGAACGAGAGATCGACAAGAGATGGCTCGAAGTCAGCGCCAGAGTATCCCATAGCGCAGAGGATACGGCCCCAGTTCGCATCTGAGCCGAAGAAAGCAGCCTTGACAAGCGACGATGATACAACAGAGCGCGCGAGGACCTTTGCGTCCTTCTTGGTCAGCGCGTTGAGGACAGTCATCTCTATGAAGCGTCCAGCACCTTCCCCATCCTTCACGATATCCTTTGCAAGCTCGCCAAGCACAAAGCGGAACGCCTCCTCGAAAGCCTCATATCCATAGCTTTCCGTTATCTTCACGTTCCCTGCCAGGCCATTTGCAAGCACGATCACGCTATCGTTCGTGGATGTATCGCCATCAACGGAAATCATGTTGAAAGTATCCTCGACAGTGTTTCCAAGAAGCTCCTGAAGCGTCTTCTGGTCTATCATGGCATCTGTGGTGATATACGAAAGCATGGTGGCCATATTAGGATGGATCATCCCAGATCCCTTTGCCATGCCGGCTATCGTAACTGCAACACCGCCGATGTCAGCAACAGCAGCAGCTTCCTTCCTGAACGTATCGGTTGTCAGGATAGCATCCGCCGCGTCTGCCCCATCGGATGAAAGCGCAGGTATCAGCTCATCTATGCCTCCCTTTATCTTTGCCATATCAAGAGGAACGCCGATGACGCCTGTAGAGGATACATATACCTTATCCTGTCTGAGACCTAGCTTCGAGGCCGCGTAGCCTGCTGTCTCCTTCGCATCCTCCAGCCCCTTGACGCCAGTGCATGCGTTCGCGTTGCCGCTATTGACGACGACAGCCTGTGCCTCGCCTCCGGCAAGGACCGAGATATCCCAGAGGACAGGAGCGGCCTTGACCTTATTCGTGGTGAATGCCGCCGCGGTAACTGCCGGAACATCGGAAACTATAAGCGCCATGTCCTTCTTCATCTTCTTCAGGCCGGCATGCACGCCTGCTGCCTTGAAACCCTTCGGGGCTGTTATGCCCCCATCAATCACCTTAAACATCCATATACCTCAGAAAGTAGAGGCAGAAGCGACATCCAGCCCCGCTGCCTCATCAAGCGAGAACAATATATTCATATTCTGAACAGCCTGCCCGGCCGCGCCTTTGACAAGGTTGTCAATAGCGCCCATTGCCACGATATTCCCCGTCCTTGCATCTATGCTGTAACCGATATCGACGGTATTCGAGCCTTTGACGTAACGGGTCTCCGGAGGCGATGGGACAATGCGTATGAACTTCTCGCCGCCATACATAGCATAAGCGGCAGCCACATCCTCTTCGCCCGCTCCGTTCTTAAGCTTCGCGTAGCACGTCGAGAGTATTCCCCTGTTCATCGGGACAAGGTGCGGCGTGAACTGGACAAGCACAGGGAAGCCTGCGGCGATCGAAAGCTCCTGCTCGATCTCAGGCGTATGGCGATGCGTGGTCACCCCGTATGCCTTCATGGTCTCATCAACCTCGCAGAAGAGCGATGTGACCTTCTCTCCGCGTCCAGCGCCTGTGACGCCAGATGCCGCATCTATCACTATCATGCCAGTCTCTATGAGCCCGTTCTTGAGCAAAGGATAGAGCGTAAGGATCGAACAGGTCGTATAGCATCCGGGATTCGCGACAAGGCGCGCTCCGGCAATCTCGCTGCGATGGATCTCAGGAAGGCCATAGACAGCCTCTGGAAGAAGGCCCTCCCCGCGGTGCTCGGTCTTATACCACTTCTCATAGACAGCCTTGTCATGGAGACGGAAATCTGCACCAAGGTCTATGACTTTGGCTTTCTTCAGGATCTCATCGGTCACGCTTCCTGAAGCAATACCGGCAGGAAGCGCAAGGAAGACAACATCGGCCGAATCAGCGGCCTTCACGATATTGTCCTCTGAAAGGACAGTATCAACCACAGATCGCATTCCCGGATATATATCAGAGAACTTCTTTCCAGCATATGAATGGGACGCAAGATAAACGATCTCGACATCAGGATGCCCCACAAGTAGCCTTACCAGCTCTGCCCCAGCGTACCCTGTTGCGCCCAAAACCGCCGCTTTAATCATTTTTTCCTCCAGAATACGGCATAATTATACACATATTACGGATTGTTACCACTGTTTATGTATAAATATTGAAAAAATTCTGCATATTAATGTATCTCTGAGATGTCATACGGAGTTGTCTGGTAAACAAAGTAGTTCAGCCAGTTTGAATAGAGAAGGTTCGCGTGGCTCCTCCAGCGCATGAACGGGACAGCCTCCGGATCATCGCAAGGGAAGTAATTCTCCGGAACAGGGGTATCAAGGCCCTGCGAGATGTCCCTGAGGTACTCGAGCTTGAGCGTATCCCTGTCATACTCGCTGTGCCCTGATATGAATATCTGGCGGCCATCCTTCGTCATGGCTGCATATACGCCGGCCTCATCAGATGCGGCAAGTATCTTTATGCGCTTTTCTGCCATGATATCCTCGACTGCGCATGTCGTGTAGCGGGAATGCGGCACATAGAACACGTCATCGAAGCCGCGGAGAAGCACAGGATTGCGATAGACGACACGGTGCGGATAAACACCGAAAAGCTTCTTTGGAAGCATCTTCTTCTTTATGCCGAAATGATAGAAGAGCGCAGCCTGGGAGGCCCAGCAGATATGGAATGTGGAATGCACATGGGTCTTTGTCCACTCCATTATCCTGGTCAGCTCATCCCAGTACTCGACCTCTTCATACTCAAGCTTCTCAACAGGTGCGCCTGTTATGACCATCCCGTCGAAGTTCTCCCCCTCTATCTCGCTGAATGGATGATAGAAGGAAAGCATATGCTCTGCGGATGTGTTCCTTGATACATGGCTCTCGACCTGGACAAGCGTGAGCTCTACCTGAAGAGGAGTATTCCCGAGAAGGCGGGACAGCTGTGTCTCAGTCGCTATCTTCGTAGGCATGAGGTTGAGCAAGGCTATGCGCAGCGGCCTCATATCCTGAGAGAGCGCCCTCTTCTCAGTCATCACGAATATGTTCTCGCTCTCCAGGACCTCCTTCGCGGGCAGCCTGTCAGGTATCTTTATAGGCATTTATCGAGAGCCTCCCTGATATCCTGGATGATATCATCGGCATCCTCGATGCCAACTGAGAGACGGACGAAGCCCGGATCTATGCCTGCTGCCACAAGCATCTCATCGGAAAGCTGCCTGTGCGTGGTTGATGCTGGATTGAGAACGCAGGTACGTGCATCTGCCACATGTACGACGATAGCAGCCATGCGGAGGGAGTCCATGAACTTCATGGCCTTCTCCCTTCCTCCCTTCATCGAGAATGATACAACGCCTGACGCCATTCCGCCCTCGAGATACCTCATCGCCTTGTCATGGTCCGCGGAGTCCTCGAGGCCAGGATAGCTGACGCTCTTCACGAGATCGGTACGGCTGCGCAGATATCCTGCGACCTTAAGGGCATTGTCGCTGTGCCTGCGTATCCTCAGGTCCAGTGTCTCAAGCCCTATATTGAGCAGGAACGCGGCAAATGGCTGCGGTGTGGAGCCTAGATCCCTCATAAGCTGGACCCTTGCCTTCGTTATGTAAGCGGAACGCCCGAACTGCTTTGTATAGATGACTCCATGATATGACTCATCAGGTTCGGTAAGCTCAGGATATCTTCCGCTCCCCTCCCAGTCGAAGCTGCCGCCATCGACAATAACGCCGCCGACGACCATGGCATGCCCATCCATATATTTCGTGGTCGAATGGATCACGATATCAGCACCAAGCTTTATCGGATTGCAGAGAATCGGAGTTGCAAACGTGTTGTCTATGACCAGAGGAAGCCCGGCCTTCTTCGCAAGCGGCACGAAGCGATCGAAATCAAACACATCAAGGGACGGATTCGCTATGGTCTCGCCGAAGAACAGCCTCGTCCTTGAATCAACCTTGGCAAGGATCTCCTCATCGCTCATGCTGTCATTCACGACACGCGCCTCGATCCCCATCCTCTTCATCGTTACGAGGAATAGATTGGTGGTCCCGCCATAGAGATTGCCCATCATCAGGAAGTTATCGCCCTCGGAAGCGATATTAAGCACAGAGATAAGGGATGCTGCCTGGCCTGATGATGTCATCATGGCCCCGACTCCGCCCTCAAGCTTTGCGATCTTATCCTCGACAGCCGCAACTGTCGGATTGGATATCCTTGTATACATATGGCCATCGGATGCAAGGTCAAAGAGCTTCGCAAGCTCTTCCGATGAATCGTACTTATATGTCGTGCTCTGATATACAGGGAGCACCCTCGGCTCCCCGTTTCCCGCCTTATAGCCCCCTTGGACACAAATAGTGGCTTTCTTCCAATCCTGCTCTCTCATGATAAGGACGCCTGGCCTCCCTTCTCGATAGCGCCCTGCATGGCATGCCATGGCTGAGCGCCGGAATAAGATAGACGATACCACAAAGGCCATGGAGTTGGTAAAGAGATTGCGCCGCCATTTCACGCAACTGGCTCAGGGAATATCCTCGACCACAGCTGCAGGAGGGCTGAGAAGCTCCTCAGGATCCCTGAAGTATTTCATGAACAGCTTCATGGCAGATGCGTAGTAGTAGCCATCACAGATCCTTTCATCAAGATTCGCGACGAAGTCTATGACCCTCTTCTTCGATGCGTTCCCCTCATCGTCAAGGACTATCTCATAACGCTTCGCGCCGAATGCGATGAACACAGGGACATTTCCGAAGTTATATAGATGATGGACGATAGGAGGGATGTTGAGTGAGGCCATGTTCGTTATGAACAGCGAGCCATGGAAAGGAGAGGCATCCACCACAGCGCGCGGCAGCATTCCGAAGTAGTCCAGGAAACGAAGCGTGCCTATCGCCATCTTCTTCAGCAATCCTGGGATATAGCAGACTATCCTGGCAGCCTTGTCACCACTGCCTTCGCTTCCTTCCGCCACACGGCCATAAGCCTCATTGAACTTATTGTATACATCTATGATCGTGTCACGGGGCGTGAACACCATCTTTATTGTCGTATCCTCGGCATCAAGCCTCATCCTTGTCTTGGCAACCAGATTCACGACGATTCCATTGCGGGCCCATATCCTCTGGCCCCTTATGAACCTGTTGACACCTGGCCTCTGGCTGAGCGCGCGTATGTATGCAGCTATCATGACATGGAGGATGCCTATTGAATCATAGCCATCCGCGCGCAGCTTGCGGACAAGGCTCTCCGCGCCAGCGACCTCGACAAATGTCTTGATTGAGTTCTGGCTGTCATGGCGATGCACCATGATATACGGAATGATCATGTTATACGGGGGAAGCGTCCTTATCTTCCGCCCTTCCTTTATCCGTCTCACACCATGATTGTACCGCTATCTCTACACATAATCCACATAAAAGCCCTATCCATCACCACATCATGATCATTTGCTGTATAATCCCTCAGCAGGTGGCTATGAATCAGGAAGAGCTTGGGACAGAAAAAATATCGAAACTGCTGAGGGCGATGGCACTGCCCCTCATCATCGCGCAGATAGTCAATGGCTTGTACAACCTTGTTGACAGGGTCTTCCTCGGACATATCGAGGGAGAAGGGGCCATGATACTCACAGGAGTAGGCCTGACCTACCCTGTCATACTTATAATCTCGGCATTCTCATCCCTGATAGGCAACGGAGGCGCGCCAAGGGCTGCGACATGTCTGGGACAGGGAAACAGGAAGAGAGCTGAGGAGATACTCTCAACATGCGCCATATCGCTCCTAGCGCTCTCATTCGTGCTCATGGCTCTCTTCTACATCATCAAGGAGCCATTGCTGTACATCTTCGGGGCATCTGACGCAACAGCTGGATATGGCGATGAATATCTCTCGACATACCTGCTGGGAACACCGTTCGTGCTGCTCACGCTCGGGCTCAATCCCTTCATATCGATGCAGGGAAACACAACGCTCAGCATGCTCACCGTGATCATAGGCGCTGTGCTGAACCTCATTCTTGATCCAGTCTTCATATTCCTCTTCGGCATGGGAGCCGGCGGTGCAGCCCTTGCCACGGTGATATCGCAGGGAGCATCTGCCGTATATGTCGTCATGTTCCTCATGGGAAGGCGGAGCACTCTTCATCTTTCGTTCGCTCCGTCAAGCTTCCGGCATAGCGTGCTGAAACCCGTGATAACCCTTGGGATGTCGCCCTTCGCGATGGGGCTGACAGAGGCTGCCATGTCCTTCGTGTTCACATCAAGGCTCCAGACGATATCAGGGGATCTCGCGGTAGGAGCGATGACGATACTCTCATCGATGCTGAACTTCGCCATGATGCCTGTCACCGGCATGAACCAGGCTCTGATACCGATAGTCAGCTACAACTTCGGAGCAGGAAGGAAAGACCGTGTGATGCAGGCTTTCAGGATCGCGCTGAAGGTGGCCCTGATATACACGGCAGCGGTCTCGATTCTCTGCAACACGTTCCCGCGCGCATTCATATCGCTCTTCACATCATCTGCAGATCTTGTTGATTTCACAGTGCCGATGATGAAGTTCTACATCACAGGCTTCATCATCTTCGGCTTCCAGACAGCGAGCCAGAACACGCTTGTCGGCCTTGGGCAAGCGGGGATGTCCCTCTTCTTCGCGTGCTTCAGGAAGATTATCCTCCTCATACCGTTCGTGTACATCCTCTCCTCCACATCGCTTGGCGTAAGAGGGGTGTTCCTTGCAGAGTCGTTCGCGGACTCGATATCTGCCGCATCTGTGTTCACAGCCTTCATGCTTACCCGGAAAAAGATACTGGAAAGGGGCGCGGCAAGGCCTTGAAGGCGATTATTGCTTGCTCTTGCCTCAAATGATGTATACGATAACCTTATGGCTGAATACAAGCTCACAAGGCGGGACAAGAGGATGATCGGGATGTCCAGCAGGCTTCAGGCCCGCGACCCGGAATCCCTTACCGATGATATAATAGATAATATAAACAAGATGAGCATAACGCCGAGAGAAGAGAGACGTTATCTTTGCCCATCGAAGCATATATCGACA
Organism: uncultured Spirochaetales bacterium; assembly: GCA_949295675.1. Lineage (GTDB taxonomy): Bacteria > Spirochaetota > Spirochaetia > Sphaerochaetales > Sphaerochaetaceae > Ornithospirochaeta. The sequence goes on from CASFMA010000099.1 coordinate 10,539, forward strand.
TCAACATTCGTGATTCCAGTCTCTGAAGGCGCTGTCACAGGATACTATTTCTCAAACCCAAGGGTGGCGGAGCTTACCGGCCTGACGCCGCTGATGATCTTCTGCCATGGCGGAGGATGGGTATTCGGGAACATGGACTTCTACTCAATATTCCTGCGGCACCTTGCAGAGGTGACCGAGTCATCCATACTCCTTATTGACTACAGGCTCTCGCCGAAGTTCAAGTTCCCGACAGCTGCCGAGGACTGCTACGACGCACTTCTATGGGCCTATGAGGGCGTAAGGTACTGGAAGACAGATCCTGATAGGATCTTCATTGCAGGAGACAGCGCAGGCGGGGCTCTGGCCGCTGTCACGGCAATGCTCGCGAGGGACAGGAAGGGACCACAGCTTGCCGGTCAGATACTCCTCTACCCTATCACGGACTGCAGGCTCAGGACCAACTCGATGACTCAGTACAGGGACAGCCCGATGCTGAACGAGAACATGCTCTCATTCTATGTTAAGAACTATGCGAGGGAACCAAAGGATATACTATCCCCGATGTTCTCCCCTCTCCTCTCGCAGGATCTCTCAAGGCTTCCCCCTGCCCTTATAATATCGGCAGAGCTTGATCCTCTTTCCGATGACGGAAGGCTATATGCGGAGGCGCTCAACAATGCAGGATCGAAGGCAAACGCGCTGATCTCTGAAGGCTCATTCCATGGCTTCATGCCATTCAGGCATGGAAAAGGCAGGGAGGAGGCAGAGTGCGCGATACACCAGTTCATCTCAGGCAGGGCCGTTGAGAACGTCCAGCTATGCAGGAAAAGGGAACTAAGGAAGAACAGGAACAATACCGCGATATGAAGAAGAGAGGACCGGCCGGGGTAGGTGTGCGCTCAGCTAGGTCATCAGGGGGGATTCGCTTAGCATGATCCCAGAGGCCGATCCTCTCGTCAAGATTCTGCATAGACCTCAGAATCCAACTGAATTACCGCACACATTGCCTAATTTGTCAATATAAATCACCCAATAAATTCAAAATCCAACAATATGTCCAAATGGTGGGAAATACTATGCTGGCCTCTTTGTATCTGCGATGCTAGAATTACATCGTGGACAGAGAACTTTTCAGGATTTACGACAGCATACTGATTGATGAGCTTAAGCCTGCACTGGGCTGTACAGAACCGATTGCAATAGCTTTCGCCTCTGCTGCAGCGCGGTCTGCGCTCGGCTGCATGCCGGAAAGGATCACGGTTGAATGCAGCGGCAATATCGTAAAGAACGTCAAAGGCGTGACGGTCCCTAACTCAAATGGCATGAAAGGCATAGAGGCAGCTGCAGTCCTTGGAGCGGTGGGAGGAGATGAAAGCAAAGCGCTTGAGGTGCTTTCATCGGTGACCGATGATGATATAGAGATGACGCAACGCCTCCTCTCTTCATCCATGTGCAGGACAGTCCTCGCGGAAGGTGTTCCAGGCCTCTATATCTCAGTGAAGGCAGAGCATGGCGGCGAAAGCGCTGAAGCGACGATCATAGATTGCCATAATGAGATATGCTCGCTGAAGAAGAACGGAAAGCTCCTGTCATCAAGGAGAGCCGGAAGCGGAGGCAGGGATGAGGATGAGAGGAAGAAGCATCTCTCTGTCGAATCAATCATAGAATATGGCAGGCATGGCGATCTCAGCGATGTCAGGGATGTGCTTCTCAACCAGTGGAAGACCAACGAGAAGATTGCGGAAGCTGGCCTTGATGAAGAGTATGGAGCGACGATCGGGCGCACCCTCATGAAACGTTATGACAGCAATGATGTCAGGATACGGGCAAGGGCCAAAGCCGCGGCCGGGTCAGATGCGAGGATGTCAGGATGCTCCCTTCCAGTGGTCATAAACTCAGGAAGCGGCAACCAGGGGCTCACGGTCTCATTGCCTGTGATCGAATACGGCAAAGCCCTGTCAAGGACAGATGATGAGATAATCAGGGCACTGGCTGTCTCAAACCTCATAGCGATCCATCAAAAAAGATACATAGGGCCGCTCTCCGCGTACTGCGGGGCTGTAAGTGCTGCGGCAGGAGCCGCCGCGGGCATAGCTTTCATAAGCGGGATGGATGATAAGGTGATAGCCGATGCCATAACCAACACGCTTGCTTCCGTCGGCGGCATAGTATGCGATGGGGCAAAGCCATCCTGCGCGGCAAAGATCTCATCAGCACTCGAGGCTGCGATACTTGGCTTTGAGCTTGCCCAGGAGAAGAAAGCATTTGAGAACGGCGAGGGACTTGTGAAGGAGAACATAGAGAAGACTATCGAGACCTTCGGCAAGGTCGGCAAGGACGGAATGAAGGAGACAGATATAGAGATCCTTCACCTTATGATAGAGCAATAAGATGACCGAGAGCCAGAGAAGCTACTGCATGTCACGCATCAGGGGGAAGGACACATCCATCGAGAAGATGCTTTCCCGGGCCCTCTGGCACCGTGGCCTGAGGTTCAGGAAGAATTCCTCAGCAATATATGGGCACCCGGATATCTCGATAAGGAAATATAAGATAGCCATATTCTGCGATGGTGATTTCTGGCATGGCTATGACTGGGAGAACCGGAAAGAGAACATCAAGAGCAACAAGGACTACTGGATACCGAAGATAGAAAGGAATATCGCAAAGGATGAGGAGACAAACCACGTGCTCACGGCCATGGGCTACCATGTCATAAGAGTCTGGGAGCATGAGATACGCAACTCACTTCCAGATGTC
>CASFMA010000100.1 GCA_949295675.1 uncultured Spirochaetales bacterium
TTGTATTGCAGCAACAAATTTGTTTGATGGTTGTTTGATTGCCTTTATGTTTGCCAGTGGTTCCTTTCTGTAGGATAATTCAGGTATGAAAGCAGTATTACTTGGTACAGGATGGCGGTCTCAGTTCTTTGTCAGGATAGCTCGTCTTGTTCCATCTGTGCTGGAGATAACAGCAATATATACGCATACGGAAGAAAGGGCCAGAGAGCTGGAACGAAATGGATTGTCCGTCACCTCTGATCTGGACAGGGCGCTTTCGGCGCCTCATGATGCCGTGATAGTCGCATCCGGCAGGAATGGCTTCTTTGGGAATCTGCGCCTCCTGCATGATAATGGAGAGAAGATAATAGCAGAGACAACATTTCTATCCCTTGGAGAGGAAGAGCTTTCCGAGGTAGAGGACTATGGCGGCCTGGTGATGGAGCAATATCAGCACACGCCGCTCTTTGCATCTGTTATCGCTTCTCTTCCGATGGCCGGCAAGATAGATCAGCTCTATCTTTCAGGTCTGCATAACCATCACTCCGCGGCCATCGCGCGCAAGATCCTTTCAATCGGCCATGACCTGCCAGATGAGATATCCTCGATTGATTATCCTTCAAGGATAGTCCGGACAGGTTCAAGGGCTGGGCTGGATAGCGCAGGGGAGATGGAGGATTATGAGAGGCGGATAAGGATAATGAAGTTCCGTTCATCCCTTTTCATACATGACTTCTCTTCCAATCAGTATCATTCCTATCTTTACGGGAAAAAGCTTGAGATAAGAGGTTCTTCAGGAATCATAACGGAAAGTGGCGTCAATTCAGTTGATGACCGGGGATATCCAGTATCAATTCCGTTTGTGTTCCATCGGGATGTCTCAAAAGGAAATGGAGCCCTCACCCTTTCCCATGTGACTCTTGGCGGGCGGACTTTGTTCGTGAATCCTTATTATCCGCTTGCCATGAATGATGATGAGATCGCGATGACGATGATGCTTGAGCGTTATGGGAAAGGCGAGGATCCCTATCCTTTCAGGGAGGGCGTTGCAGATGCAAGGCTTGGGAAGCTATTATAGATTCCAGTCGTTATATATCAAGGAGGCAGTTATGGATATTGCAAAGTATATCGATCATACAGTTCTCGCTGCCGATGCGGGAAAAGACAAGATAGAGAGATTGTGCCAGGAGGCGAAGCAGCATGGCTTTGCCAGCGTATGCGTGAATTCCTGCTGGGTGAGCCTTGCTTCGAAGCTTCTTCATGGTTCAGATGTCAAGGTATGCACTGTCGTCGGCTTCCCTCTCGGCGCCATGGACAGCGCATCGAAAGCTGATGAGACGAAGAATGCCATCCTCAACGGAGCCGATGAGATAGATATGGTCATAAATATCGGCTACATGAAGTCCGGGATGTATGATGAAGTCCTTGATGATATAAAGGCTGTCAGGAAGGCTTCGGAAGGAAAGACGCTGAAGGTCATAATCGAGACTTGCCTCCTTACAGATGATGAGAAGAGGAAGGCATGTGAGCTTTCAGAGGAGGCTGGCGCTGATTTCGTCAAGACAAGCACAGGCTTCTCAACAGGCGGCGCAACTGTCGAGGATGTCGCTCTCATGAGAAGTGTTGTCGGAGATAGGCTTGGAGTCAAGGCTTCTGGCGGGATCAGGGATTACAGGACCGCTAAGGCAATGATAGAGGCTGGCGCGACAAGAATCGGGGCAAGTTCCGGCATAAGGATCGTAGAAGAGCAGAATGCAGACAATTGAGAAGCAGAGCCCAGGGGCGGACTTCCTCAAGTCACTTGGATTCCCGACCCTGGACGTCCATGATACTTTCACTCATTTTGATTTCACCACGCCAGGGCGCAGGGTTCTCCTTATCGGGCCAATGGGATCCGGCAAGACAGAGTTCGCCGCACGTGTCTGGCGTGATGCTGCCGTCGCGCGCAAGAAGAGCGACAAGATCCGGGCGCTCACAAGCACAGGCGATGTGGACAGGCGCAAGATCTTCTTCATACGTTCCGACATAGACCAGGCAAGGTTCACGGAATATCCTGACGATGCGCTTGCATACCGCTCCGGCTATATAAGATGCGGAAATAATATAGCCCGTATCCATGACTCGTTTGGCTTTGAGGAGGTCCTTCGTGACAATCCTGATGTCGGAACATACATAATAGACGAGGCATCCTTCTTCGATGAGAGGCTTGCATATGTCGCAAGGAACTATTCCATAGAGAAGGGCTGCATGTTTGTCTTCCCGACGCTCATACTCAACTTCCGGAGGGAGTTCTTCAATTCGACAGCCAGGCTCATGCTCGATATCGCGACAGATGTGATACCTCTGACTGCATACTGCGAGCATCCCGACTGCATGGCTCCAGCATTCTATACATATCGTTATTACAATGTCGGCGGAAAGGAGTGCCCTGCTCTTTATTTCGATCCTCTCATCGCTGTAGGCGGGGACAGGATAAAGAACAGCGATCTTGAGCCGAACTATGCTGCAAGGTGCGACAACCATCACTTCCTGCCTGGCAAGGAGTACACGTTCTTCACTCTCAAGCCGCTTGGGGAAGAGGCAGGACGCGGCAATGCCGAACCGCTTGTAAAGGAGCTGGAGGCCTTGCATGAGAATCCCCGCAGCTCAAGGCTTTATGAGAATCTTCTCCATAGATACTGTGATGATCCTGAGGGTGAGAGGTATATGGATTCAATCCTCCCAAGCCATATTGCAGAGAAGGCCCTTTCCTATCTTTTCTGCGAGCAGAATCTGATAGGCGAGAGCCTGCTTGTCAGGTTATCCACCGAGCTTGGCCTTGATACCGAATACCTTGAGAAAGTGCTTTATGAGAACAGGCATCCTGTATCATTCTCGCAGCACTATCTCCTCTAGGCGGAAAAGTCCAAAAACCAATCGTTAAAGACGTGTGCGGCGGCCTTAGAATTTCTCTAGGGTCTCCGCTGTCTGTTTCGAGGTGCGTGGATCGTGGTTCTCAAGAAGCCATGGCACGTTGATGGATCTTGCATGAAGCTCCTCTGCGAACGACTTCCAACGGAATATTCCGGTGAGTGCCGGAATATCGCCGACCTTGAGTCCTGTCTTAGGATCCAGGTAGTAGTCCTTGCAGTGTATTGCGACGATCTTGTCACCATATATGTCAAGGATCTCTTTGACGAACTTCCTTTCCGCTTCCTCGCTGGGTACCTGAAGAGGCACTCCGTCCTTTTCTGGAATGCCTGTGAATGGAATGAGGTTTACTGGGTCGAATATCACTTTGAGCCTGTCGGTCTTGAATGTGTCCAGTATCATCCTCATCCTTTCAGGGCTTGATATGGAATGGTTGCGGCTGACAGCTTCGATTGCTACATAGGCGTTGTCCTTCTCCGCCTCGTCGAGCATCTGTGCAAGGCTTTCCTTGAAGATCTCGATGTTCGACGGATCGGATGTCGCTATTGAGTAATCGCCTGATGGGTTTGCCGTGCCTGTCTCTGTCCCTATGTAAGGACAGCCGAAGGCAGATGCAAGAGACAGCGATCTGCGGAAGCGCTCTATCTCTTTCTTCCTGATGTCCTTGTCAGGGTGGATCGGGTTTATGTAGCATCCGACAATCGCTGTGGATACGCCATGCTTGCTGAGGGCAGATGTGATCGATGAGATGTATTCATCGTCCCATTCTTCCCATGGCCGGCATGTTGGGATGACCTTATTCAGCGCAAGCTGGATAAGTGCTGGCGACTTGGTTTCCGCGACGCGCCTGCCCAGTGCGTCCGCGGTGTCGAAAGAGCCGAAATCATGGGCTCTGAATCCTATTCTTAGCATAAGAGAAGAATATGCTAAGGATTTGGCAAAGTCAAAAAGTTTGGAGGTGTTTATGCCGGATTCTGCTGCTTTATCGATAAAGCCGGGCTGTGATGATATAGCCGTGAAGCTTATGGATGTGCTTAAGGCTGAGGGTGAGGTCGTGCTTAAGGAAGGTGTGTACATGACATCTCCGCTGGATATCCCATCGCACTCCAGGCTTGTGCTGGAGAAGGGCGCTGTTTTGAAGTTCATCCCTGATTTCAGTCTCTATCCTCCTGTCTTCACAAGATGGGAAGGCGTGAGGTGCTGGTGCATGCACCCTTGTCTCTTCATTGATGGCTGCGAGGATGTAGTGATAGAAGGAGAGGGGATTATAGATGGATCTGGCGAGCCATGGTGGGAGGAATGCCTGAAGAAGAAAGGCAAGAGCTGCACGCCTTCATCGGAGCTTGAGCTTAAGTACGCTTCGCTCAATCCTGATTACAAGGAACAGCCCGGAGGCGGCGGCGGGAGGGAGTTCCAGTTCCTCAGGCCTCCTCTTATCCAGATAAAAGATAGCCGACGTGTCAGGATATCAGGGATAACCGTACAGAATTCACCGTTCTGGACCATACATCCGCTGTTCTCTGAGAATATCGAGCTGGATAGGCTTACGATCGTGAATCCATATGAGGCTCCGAATACAGATGGCATAGATATTGAGTCGTGCTC
>CASFMA010000101.1 GCA_949295675.1 uncultured Spirochaetales bacterium
GAATGAGGATATAACGACAACAGGGAGAGTGAGGGCCATCGGCGATATCGAGAGAAGGGCAGCTATTCCCAATGCTCCGAAACCTACATGCGAAAGCCCATCACCTATCATCGAATAGCGGCGGAGCACAAGGCTCACTCCGAGAAGGGATGAGGAGATGGAGATGAAGAAACCGACGACAAGGGCCCTTGAGAGGAATGAATAGGAAAGGATCTCACTGATGATCATGGCCAGCCTCCTTCAGGAACTTCTTCCCAGCTTCAGTTTCAAAGTAAGCATCCCTTGTCCCGAAGAAATATCCATCATGGGAGAAATGCAGTATCTTGTTCGCATCATTGAGCGCTGGATGGATATCATGCGTGACCATCATGATCGTTATCCCTTCATCACGCAGCTTGCGTATCATCGAATAAAGCTCGGCGGTCGCCTGCGGATCAAGTCCTGTGACAGGCTCATCGAGAAGAAGCAGCTGCTCTGTGGCCATCATAGCCCTTGCCAGGAGCGTGCGCTGCTGCTGCCCGCCGGAAAGTTCCTGGAACGATGATGATGCTATCTTATCGAGCCCGATACGACCTATGATCGACATCGCCTTAGCCTTCTCTTCTCTGGAATAGCCAAACAAACGCCTGTGCCTGTTGAGGCAGCCTGAAAGGACAATCTCCATGACAGATGACGGGAAATCACGCTGTATCTGGGACTTCTGCGGAAGATAGCCTATGGAATCCTGCCTGAGCGATGGGGAAAAGCATATCTCTCCAGATAGCGGGGGGATAAGGCCAAGCACTGTCTTCACGAACGTGCTCTTTCCCGATCCGTTCTCACCGACGATGCAGAGATAGTCTCCGCTCATCACTGAAAACGCAAGGTGGGAGACCACTGGCTCACCCTCATAACCAATCGTAATATCATCACCTTTGATAAGTTCCACCCAAGGCCTCCCGAAGCACCTCAACGTTGCGCTTCATTATCGTAAGATATGTATCACCGCCTGCGAATTCCCGGCTTGTCACATTATGTATTGACGAGAACGTGCGGACAGGCACCCCAACCTCTTCCGCTATAGTCCGCGCTATAAGCGATGATGACATCTCAATATTCAATATGCAGGGCACACCCAGTTCCTCCGCCTTATCGATGAGGAATGCGACAGTACGGGCACTAGGCTCCGTCTCTTCAGCGCATCCTGGGAAAGCCGCATAGTATCCAAGGCCATACTCCCTGACAAAGTAAAGCAGCGGAAATCGTGACGCGAATATCAGCGTATCAACAGGGCTTTCCCCGACGATCGCCTTTATCTCACTATCAAGATCCTCAAGCCCGGAGATATAGCGGCTGGCATTCTCGCTGAACGCATCAGCCCTGCCAGGTTCTATCTGCGCAATCACCTCTGCGAGATTGCGTACGATGGCAATCTCATTCTCGATGCTTGTCCATACATGCTCATCGTACTCTGCATCTGTGCCATGATGCTCATCATCTTCCATCCCCTCTTTGCTTTCCTCTTCAAGTAGCGGCACCTGATCCATGAGACGGAAAGCAAGCGGAGGATCTGGCAGCGAGGATAGGATTGAATCGACCCATACATCGGAATGACCGCCCGTATAGATGATCAAGTCAGCCTCTGCGATCCTCACCATATCCTTAGGAGTAGGATCGTAGCTATGGCTCTCAATCCCTGGAGGAAGCAGCATGGAAAGGCCTTCATCACTGCCTATGACAGCCCTTGCTGCATCATATGAAGGAAAATTCACGGCAACTATGGAGAGGGAGCTATCATCCTGGGCAGTCCTGCCACATGATGCAAGCATGGCCGAGGCCATCAGAAGAATGATGAGCTTCCTCATCTGCGGCACTCCGGGCAGATTCCCTTGATAATCGTAGAGGGCAGAACCGCAAAGCCTGTCCTGCTCTCGACAGCTTTCCGTATCTCATCTGACATCTTCTCATCAAGATGGCATGTACGGCCGCATACCGTGCATTCCATGTGCATATGCCTAGGGCAGCTTGAAGGATCTGAGAAACGATAAACAAAGCCATGATCGGAGGGGACTTTCATCAGAAGCCCCTCCTCTGCAAGTTTTGGAAGGATGCGGTATACCGTTGACTGCACAGCCCCGCTGACATGGTCTATCACATCCTCAGCAGTGAATGCTTTCTCCCTGTTCTCTGAAAAGAAAGCCACAATACGTTCTTTCTGGCCTGTACTGTAAGACATCGAATTGAGAATAATTCCCAATTCAGGCAAAGTCAAGAGAAGAGGGCTCCGGAAAGATAGCGGTCACCAGAGTCTGGCATGATCGCAGCAATAGTCCTGCCTTCCTCCTTCCTGGCAAGCCGTATGGCCACGGCAAGGGCAGCCCCTGATGATATACCCAGAAGAACGCCTTCCAGCCTTCCTGCAAGCCTGGCCATCTCCATCGCCTCTTCATCAGACACAGTCTCAACGCTGTCATATACAGATGTATCAAGAACAGAAGGGATGAAGCCTGCCCCTATTCCCTGTATCCTGTGCACTCCGGGCTTTCCTCCTGAAAGGACGGGTGATGATGCAGGCTCAGCGGCAACGACCTTCACTTCCGGATTCATCTCCTTAAGATACCGTCCGGCACCTGTAATCGTTCCACCTGATCCGACGGCAGAGACGAAGATGTCCACGTTTCCATCTGTATCCCGCCAGATCTCCGGGCCAGTAGTCCTGTAATGGGCATCAGCGTTGGCCTTGTTTGAGAACTGCCCCATTATGATCGCTCCAGGGATAGACGCGGCAAGCTCTTCGCTCCGGCTTATAGCGCCTTTCATCCCCTCGCTTCCAGGGGTAAGCACAAGCTCTGCCCCGTAGGCTTTCATAAGTGTCCGCCTCTCCTGGCTCATCGAATCAGGCATCACGATGATCACGCGGTAGCCACGGCTGGCCCCGATCGAGGCAAGCCCTATACCGGTATTGCCGCTGGTAGGCTCGATTATCGTGCCTCCGGGAGCAAGCCTGCCGCTTCTCTCAGCATCATCGATCATGAAGAGCGCGGCCCTGTCCTTCACTGATCCTGTAGGATTGAAATACTCAAGCTTGAGAAGGATCCTTGACTTCAGGCCAAGCTTATTGGCTATATTGGAAGCCTCGATCATCGGAGTATTTCCGATAAGGCTGTCAATTCTCTTTGCTATCATGCACAACCTCCATAGCTATATCCGGGAAATTCGTTATCACGCCATCGCAGCCATGCTCAAGGCACCAGCGCATCGCATCGGCATCGTTCACGGTCCAGGCATTGACACCTACGCCATGGGAATGGAGATCTCCAATGAGCGGGTCGGAAAGAAGCTTATGATCCGGATGATAATAAGAGATCGACATATCGGAGAAGAGAGCTCCCATATCCTTCAGATCCATCCCAGAGAAAAGAAGCGCATATCTAAGCTCAGGCGCGATACGCTGCATCCTCAGGACTGAAAGCCAGTTGAATGATGAGATTATTATCTTGTCCTCAAGCCCATACCTTCTGATAAGCGCCGCTGTCTTCTCCTCAATGCCTGGATAGTAAAGAGGCGCTGTCTTGAGCTCTATGTTGGTGATAACCTTCGAGCCTATAGTCTCGAAGTATTCCTCAAGCGATGGGATCGTCGGGACGGTGTTCCATTTCCCATCGGCATCCTGCCCTACGCCGATATGCTCAAGCTCGGCACGTGTATAGTCAGATACTATGCCTTCCCTTCCAGTCGTGCGGGCAAGCGCCTCATCATGTATTATCATCACCTCCCCGTCCTTGGAGAGATGGACATCCAGCTCTATTCCGTCCACGCCGCATCCAACAGCTTCATTGAATGCAAGCATCGTGTTCTCAGGGAAACGCCCTGAAAATCCTCTATGTGCAAATACCTTCATACCATAAATATAATAATCAGATTGACTTTCATCATCCTTTTTCCGATATTCCAGTTATGGCAGGATTCTATACAGGCCGCAATGGTTCTGATCAGTTATCGGTATTTCTTGTTGCTGTGGCGCTTGTCATCGCTGTAGCAGCATCTGTAGTGACAGACGAGACAGTGCGCATCGCAACAGGTGCCGTTGCGCTGGCATTCGCCATCTGGGCATTCTTCCGCATGATGTCGAAGAACATCGGAAAAAGAAGAGCAGAGAATGATACTTTCCTATCGCTCATAGGGCAAAGTCCTGAAAAGAAGGCCAGGAGGGCTGAAAAGAAGACTCACAAGCTTTTCCGCTGCCCTAAATGCAAGGAGATGTGCCGTGTGCCGAAAGGTAAAGGCAAGATACGCATTACATGCCCGCATTGCGGTGAGCAGTTCATAAAGAGGACATGATGTTCGGTTACGTTTCCGCTGATATAAAAGGCCTGTCAAAAGAGGAAAGGGCCCTATACAAGTCACATTACTGTGGACTATGCCACGTACTGAAGGAACGATATGGAAGCATTGGGACTTCCTCTCTTTCATATGACATGGTCTTCCTGGAGATGCTGCTCTCCGATCTCAACGACAGGAAAGAGACAGAAGGGAGCGAAAGATGTGCCGTGCATCCATTGAAAGAACACAGGTATGTCATCACTGACAGCACATGCTATGCAGCTGACATGCAGATGCTTCTTGGCTACTACTCGCTTCTTGACAACATCCACGATGAGGGGAAGGGAGAGCGAGAGGAAGAGAAATACCGCGCAATAATCACAGAGCTTTCCCAGAAATATCCAAGGCAGTCGGACGCACTGAAATCCAACCTGAAGAAAATCAGCGCAATGGAAGAGGAAGACAAGAGACAGCCTGAGGAGCTGGCGCTCCTGACGGGAGCATTCCTCGGAGAGATATTCGTAGACGACGAGAATTCATTCTTCCGTGATGACCTCAGGACGCTTGGATGCGGGCTTGGCAGGTTTGTATACCTCCTTGATTCATGGTGCGACAGGAAGAAGGACAAGAAGAAAGGAAGGTTCAACCCTCTTCCGGACGATATGGCAAAAGCCAGCATGAAGGATATGCTGATAGATGCTGCGGCCACAGCATCCTCAGCTTTCGAGAGGCTTCCGCTCGACCAGCATGTTTCAATTATGAGGAATATCCTATACAGTGGCATATGGATAAGATTTGAGGTAACTGATAAGAATGACTGACCCATACAGCGTACTAGGACTCGCGCACGGAGCTTCTGACGAAGAGGTTAAGAAAGCATATAAGAGACTCGCGAAGAAATACCATCCTGATATCGCGGGCAACAGCGAGGAAGCTGCAAGGAAGATGCAGGAGATCAACGCGGCTTATGACCAGATAATAAACCATCGGAATGAATGGCAGTACCAGCAGCAAAGATCCTCATACTCAAATACCACCTATGAGTCAGGAGAGCCGATAGAGATGCAGGCTGCCGTGAACTACATAAACGCAAGACGTTTCATGGAGGCTCTGAACACCCTCTATTCGATTCCTCAGGAGAAAAGGAGCGGAAGGTGGTATTTCCTATCAGCTTACGCGAAAGCCCATACAGGCGATACAGTAGGAGCGCAGCGGGATATCGAAGTGGCCATACAGATGGAGCCAGGGAATATGAGCTACCATGCTTTCCGGGACAATCTGACAGGGCGGAGGACAGCATATTCCGGATATACCCAGAACTACACGACACACACTCCAGGCGGGCTCTGCGGCTCCCTTTGCCTTTCGATGCTCTTCTTCCGCTTCTGCTTCTGCTTCATTTAGGGAGATATGGCTTAAGGATCCGGCATATGAAGGAAGGCGCTGTATCAAGAGTCTGCGGTATCAGGCCCAGCACTATATCATAGTAGACCCCCGCTATGCCTGATATCAGGAAATCAAGCCGGGATGCAAAAGATTCCTTGTCAAGCTGTTTCTTCGCGTAATCGCTTCCCATCACATATTCAAGAGATATCCTCTTGATCTCATTCAGGAAATCCTGGATCCCGGAAGTCGAGAGGAGCATCTTGTAATAGGTGCTGTCCTCCGAGAGGAATTCAGAGATCTTCCTGAGTAGCGGCTCAGGGTTCCGTATCACGATATCGGCAGAGACACTGCATATAGCCTGCTTCATCTCAGCCAGGGCATCTGCCCTTATGCGCTCCAGCACCTCCCGGGAATCCTTGAAATGCGCATAGAATGTCCCCCTGTTGATATCTGCGCGCCTGACGATATCTGTTATGGTAATCTTCTCGAAGGGCTTTTCCTGCATAAGGGAGACAAGCGCGTTTCTAATCAATGTCTTTGACCGGATTGAGCTTCTGTATTCCGCTTTCCTGCGTCTTTCTTCCATCATGGATCCCTCCTTAATTTAAGTCTATTATGGAATCCACGATAAAGAAAGTATAAAGTTAATTCCTTGTTTAGTAGGTGTTTATTTAATTCAATCAGCTGAAATGCAAGACATTTCCGACACTTGGGGGAATTTTCACGGCATCGATGATCAGCCATCAGCGGAGAGGAAAGGACGCATTGACCATGGCAGCCAGCATCAGCTGCTGACCGCCCCGACTATCTTGAAGCCTGCCGCCGCAAGCGCTTCCTTTATCTCCTCAATATGCGCATGGTCACGGGTCTCCATCTTGACCCTCAGGGTACAGTTGTTGATATTCGCCTCGTTTCCATTCTTATCATGGAAAACACCTGTGACATTCGCACCCTTCTCTGCGACTATAGACGAAACCTCGACGAGCTGCCCCGGCTTGTCTATAAGCTCGACTGTGATATCAGCGATCCTCCCCTCCTTTATCAGGGCACGGTCAATGACACGAGAGAGTATCGTCACATCGATGTTTCCGCCAGAGACTATAAGGGCTGTCTTCTTGCCTTTGAGAGGGATCTTCCCCGAAAGAGCTGCCGCGACCGCGACTGCGCCAGCGCCCTCGGAGACAAGCTTCTGCGCCTCCATCAGGTCAAGGATGGCAACAGCGATCTCGTCATCTGTCACGGTGACGATATCATCGACATACTGCTCTGTAAGGGAGAATGTAAGATTGCCAGGGCTCTTCACAGCTATGCCATCCGCGATCGTGTTGACCGTAGGCAATGTCTCGATCTGCTTATGCTCATGCGATACAAGCATAGATGCCGCGCCTGAGGCCTGGACACCATATACCTTGATAGATGGCCTAAGCTTCTTCATCGTGAAGGCGACACCTGAGATGAAGCCTCCCCCGCCCACAGGGACGACAACCTGGTCGACATCGGGCAGCTGCTCAAGGATCTCAAGGCCGACAGTCCCCTGCCCGGCTATCACATCCTCATCATTGAAAGGATGGATCATCGTACGCCCGGTCTCCTTCATTATCTCATTGGCCCTGTTATACGCATCATCATATACGCCTTTGACAAGTTCGACCTTGGCCCCATATGCCCTTGTGGCCTCAACTTTTGATATCGGGGCCCCCTCAGGTATGCAGATAAGAGCATCAATGCCCTGTCTTGAGGCAGCAAGGGCAACACCCTGGGCATGGTTCCCAGCAGAGCATGCTATGACTCCCTTCGCCTTCTGCTCATCTGTAAGGCGGGATATCTTGTAATATGCCCCACGGAGCTTGAATGAGCCTGTATTCTGCAGGTTCTCCGTCTTCAGGAACACCTCATCATCCGGGAACATCTTAGGAGCCCTGATGAGATCTGTCTTTCTTGCAACAGCTTTAAGGGCAAATGAAGCCTGATAAACACTATCTAAGGTAAGCATGGACGGATGATACCGCTAATAAGGCTATCTGTCACGTATCCAGACTCTATGAAACTTAAAATGATGAATTCCACATAAGCCTTTGACTATGGGTGCCCAGATGATTACGATTGTAGTATGGCAAAGGCGGAAATAACAAAAAGAGCGCTGGCAGCTGCTATGAAAAGACTGCTACATGAGATGCCTTACGAGAAGGTTTCCGTCTCTATGATAGCAGATGAAGCTGACATGAACAGGAAGAGCTTCTATTATCACTTCAAAGGCAAGTCAGACCTGGTGAACTGGATACTGGACACAGAGTTCAAGGACTATCTGGAGACCACGCCGGAAGAAGAGGAAGGCTGGGAAGTGATAGAGATGCTTGTGTCTTATCTATACAAGGAGAAATCGTTCTATTGCTCGATACTGCTTTCCACAGGCTACGGACCGCTTTCATCCATAATGCTTCCCGTCCTTATCGCATATATAAAGGAAATGATAGAGATAACAGACGACAGTGACCCGATTCTCACCCTTGCTGCCGATAGCCTGATCGCCTCCATCTTCCGCTGGCTTCTCTCAGACAGCAAGACAACGCCTGAGATCTTCGTGGACAAGCTGAAGCAGAGCATATTGAGGCTGTCAAGGGAGTGCCTGAAAAACCTGGTATGAACGCCACAAACTGAAAAGTGTCTATTCACTTAGTGCTTTTTTGCTATTAATTTTGATGTCAAGAGGATTTTATGAAGAATACATTGAAAGAGAATGCAGAAGCATTGGCACTTAAGACTGTATTGAGCTACATCAACGGCAAAGATCCTGATGATGCGATAGCTAAAGTCCTTGAATGGGCAGACAAGTTCGATGAAAAGGAAGGAACTGTCGCAAAGCAGCGGGCCTTGATCCACAAAGAGCTCAGCAACAAAGATGGCAACTGGTACAAGCTCGTAAAGAGCCTCTGGACGGATATCGATCCCTCCGTAAGGCAGAAGACATTTGAGAACTTCATCATAAACGCGACCATCCTCGGAGGCCGCAGGAAGGCTGAGGCAAAGAAGAAATATGGATGCAACATCCCGTGGACCATCCTCATCGACCCCACAAGCGCATGCAATCTCCACTGCATAGGCTGCTGGGCTGCTGAATATGGCAACCATCTGAACCTGAGCTATGAATTCCTCGATTCCCTGATAAACCAGGCGAATGAGATAGGCGTGAGGATGTTCCTCTATACAGGTGGAGAGCCTCTTGTGCGCAAGGCCGACATAATAAGGCTGTGCGAGGCTCATCCGGATTCACAGTTCATGTCTTTCACAAACGGCACGCTAATCGACGAGAAGTTCGCGGAGGACATGCTCCGTGTCAAGAACTTTGTCCCGGCAATATCAGTCGAGGGCTTTGAAGCGGCCACTGACTCAAGGAGAGGAAACGGAACATACAAGGCTGTGGAGAAGGCAATGAAGATCCTCAGGGAGCATAAGCTTCCATTCGGGGTCTCATGCTGCTACACCCATGAGAACTACAAGGTCATAGGCTCAGAGGAATACTTTGACTGGATGGTTGAGCAAGGTGCGAAATTCGCATGGTTCTTCACATACATGCCAGTTGGGGTCGGCGCACCTACATCTCTGATGGTCACAGCTGAGGAAAGGGCGTATATGTATGACAAGATCCGTGAATACAGGAAGACAAAGCCAATATTCACGATGGACTTCTGGAATGACGGTGAATATGTCAGAGGTTGCATTGCTGGAGGCAGGTATTACTTCCACGTGAATGCCAATGGCGATGCGGAGCCTTGCGCTTTCATACATTATTCTGATACAAACCTCAAGGAGCATACACTCATAGAAGCTCTCCAGGCACCTCTGTTCAGCGAGTATGCAAAGAACCAGCCGTTCAGCCCGAACTACCTGCGTCCTTGCCCGCTGCTTGACAATAAAGGGGCTCTGGCGAAAATGGTACATGATGCAGATGCAGACTCTACAGATCTCTCGGCGAAGGAGAATGTAGATGATCTTTGCGCAAAATGCGCCAATGCTGCGGACAACTGGAAGCCTGTTGCCGATTCAATATGGCAGAAGACGCATCCAGGCCAGCCGCTTTGATATAGGAGAATGTAATGAGAAGGCTATTTACTTCCGAATCCGTGACCAAGGGACATCCCGACAAGGTCTGTGACCAGATTGCCGATGCGATCCTCGACGCAATCCTTGCCCAGGATCCATATTCAAGATGTGCATGCGAGGTCACGACGGAACCCGGAGCCGTCCATATAATGGGAGAGATAACCACCAAGGCAAAGGTGGACTACAAGGAAATCGCACGCAGGACTATCCGCGATATCGGATATACAAAGCCTGAGTATGGCTTTGACGACACAGCATCGATCACGGTATCGATACATGAGCAGTCAGGCGATATAGCACAAGGGGTAGATAGCTCTTACGAAGACAGCTCTACACTGGGAGCGGGTGATCAGGGCATGATGTTCGGCTACGCATCCTCTGAGGGCGATGAGTACATGCCGCTTGCCGCAGTCCTTGCAAGGAAGCTCTCAATGAAGCTTACGGAAGCAAGGGAAGCTGGGACGATTGCCTATCTCAGGCCGGATGGGAAGAGCCAGGTCACTATAGAGTATGACGGCAGGAAGCCAAAAAGGATAGAGGCTGTGGTCCTGTCGGCACAGCATGATCCTGATATTCCTCTTGAGACGCTGCGGAAGGATCTTATGGACAAGGTCATACTCCCTGCCCTTCCTTCATCAATGATCGACAGCGGAACAAAGTTCTACATCAATCCTACAGGGCGCTTCGTGCTTGGCGGCCCAGCTGCGGATACAGGCCTCACAGGAAGGAAAATCATCGTCGATACATATGGTGGCTATGCCCATCACGGAGGCGGTGCCTTCTCAGGCAAGGATGCTACGAAAGTAGACAGGACAGCATCGCTCGTGCTCAGGAATATAGCCAAGACAATCGTAGCCGCTGGCTGCGCAGATGAGTGTGAGCTGCAGGCCGCATATGCAATAGGTGTCGCGGAGCCTGTCTCGCTTGAGGTAAATACATTCGGCACAGGAAAGCTTGATGAGGAAGCGATCATAGGCTGGGTCGGCAGACATTACGATCTGAGGCCTCAGATGATGATAGAGCGCTTCGATCTCAGGAAGCCTGTATACTACAAGGCTGCAGGACAAGGATCCTTCGGACGGACCGATGTGTCATTCTCCTGGGAAGCGATAGACCAGGAAGCACTGGAAGATCTCAGATCGATGATTAGATGACTTGGCAAAAGCAGGGTTCATTCCCTGCTTTTTCTATATATCACTATCTATGGTCAAGATCACACCATACCACCGCGTTCTCCAGATAAGACTAGTGACATGACGCATCTTAAGGAATCTATGTCCTGTCCTCCGGACTTTCCTGCTCGCTCTCTTTCTTTATCATGCGAGGTATGAAACGCTTGGCGAATTTCCCCTCTCCCCTGTTCTTGAGATATATGAAGCCGATAATCGAGAAGACGGTCGCGCCTATGAATGTGACAAACAAGTCCTTC
>CASFMA010000102.1 GCA_949295675.1 uncultured Spirochaetales bacterium
CTGGGCTAGCTCGTTGATACTGGCTCCAACAGTGGTCTTGAGCGGGAAGAAGTTCCATCCTAAGGCTCACAGTAATGTGAGACAGGGTGGAGAGTAAGTCACTTAAGATTATAAATGTGCCAATGTGATGTTGAAAAGTAATCTATAATGTATTACTCTATAGATGTGAAATATGAAGTCCAGATGTCAGGAAAATTCGATAAGATCATAAGGCAGATGCCATCCAATGCGAGGGAAACGCTCTATCGTCTTATTGAAGACATCAAGACCTCTGGTCCTATACAGCCCGGATATCATAACTACAGCAAAATTGGGGAGAATACCTATCATTGCCATCTTGCATATCGATGGGTTGCCTGCTGGAGAAATGAGAAGGGAAAACTGATTGTGGAGGTGGAATATGTTGGTAGTCGTGAGAATGCCCCATACTGAGTTTACTTTGAATGGAGATGTACCTGTAAAGCTTATCAAAAGTCTTGTCTCTGAATACGGCCCCGATAATGTGAAGATTGAAGATGATGATATGATGAATGTTGAGGATATGGATTGGTATAAGGAGGAAGTTGCAAAGGATACTCCAGGCAGAACTCTTCGTTTCTATCGCAAGCTGAAAGGTATGACCCAGCCAGAGCTTGCCGCGATGCTTGGAACCACAAAGCAGTTCATATCAAATCTTGAGAATGATAGAAAGCCAATCAGCAGGATGATGACGAAAAAGCTCTCCGAGATCTTCAATGTTCCTGCATCAAGATTCATTTAGGCAAATGCTTTGGACCATACCGGCATCCCGTATGGACCATGATGGTGCTTTCTTTTTTTCATACATAAGATCATTACTGATACTTTGTGTTGATTCTGCTATGAAAAGTTGAATGGAGCCTCAGTCCATACATTTCAGAGAAAGTTGATCAGAGGAAGCTGACAAGCGATTATCATTACTTTGAAACTCGTAAGAGAAAGAGTGAGAAGAGAAAGACACTTGCCATTATGATATCTACTCAGCTAACAGGTTCGATACAGATGCTGAGCAAGAGATATTTGCATATTAATGCTTAATTCACTGGTTTTTCATAATTCAGATTGTGAATCTATATCACCATATGATGATTCTATGATATAGCTTCACTATTTTAATAGCGTTTTAGTAGTATAGTAATAAATAGCATATGAATTTTATCAATATTCACATTAATAAAGATATGTTTATTATATAAAAATGGGTCTTTTCGCATATCGCAATCAATGATAAACCGCGCAATGTCTTACAAAATTATCTAAGTTGTTAGTTGACAAGGTATTGCATAATGCAGAAATATACACGTTGGCATATCTAGAAAAAAGAGCTTGATTGTGGTAGCTTAGCTAGGTATTCACAGAAGTCAAACTTTATCAGAAGAGGTACAACTGATGTCTGGCCACAGTAAATGGGCAACTATAAAACACAAGAAGGGAATCGCTGACGCAAAGCGCGGACAGAAATTCACGAAGCTTATCAAAGAGATCACAGTAGCTGCTAAGAACGGTGCTGATCCTGATTCGAACGCAAGGTTGAGGACAGCTATCCTCAAGGCAAAGGCTGAGAACATGCCTAAGGACAACATCGACCGCGCTATCAAGAAGGGAAGCGGAGAGCTTGGGCAGGCTACTTTCTATGAGCTTACATATGAGGGCTATGCACCAGGCGGAGTCGCGATCATCGTCGATACCCTTACAGACAACAAGAACAGGACCGCAGCTGATGTAAGGTCGACGCTCACGAAGCTTGGCGGATCCCTTGGAGCCACAGGCTGCGTAAGCTATATGTTCCAGACAAAGGGTGTCATAACATATGATGCTTCAAAGTATACAGAGGACCAGATCTTCGAGGCCGCTCTTGAGAATGGCGCAGAGGATGTCTCGACAGACGACGGCGTGATTGAGGTTACCACAAGTGCTGCTGACTTCCCGAAGGTCCTTGAGGCCATGCAGGCTGCTGGATTCGAGCAGGACAGCGCTGATGTATCCCGCATCGCTGACCAGACAGTCACCCTCGACAACGAGAAGGCGAACAAGGTGCTGAAGATCGTCGACAGGCTTGAAGAGCTTGACGATGTACAGCAGGTATCTACCAACCTTGAGCTTCCAGAGGATTTCCAGGAAGAAGAGTGAGAGTTCTAGGAGTCGATCCGGGACTTGCAGACACAGGCTGGGGTGTCGTCGATTTCGATGGCGGACACTACCGGCCTGTTTCTTTTGGAACAATAAGTACAAGCCCGAAGGAGAAGATACAGAAGCGTATCTACACGATAGCTACGGATCTTGGTACGCTCTCAGAGAAATATGGATGTTCGGTCGTGGCCATGGAGGATATCTTCTTCACGAAGAACATCACATCGGCAATACCTGTGGCGAAGGTCATAGGCGCTGTTGTCTTCCGATTCTCGGAGCTTGGCATCCCTGTCTATCTTTATTCTCCGCTTGAGGTGAAGATGGCAGTCACAGGAATGGGACGGGCAGACAAGAACCAGGTGCAGGAGATGGTCAAGGTCATTCTGAAGCTGAAGACGATACCTCGTCCTGACCATGCAGCAGATGCTCTTGCGGACTGTATCTGCCACTGCACTCACCATGGAATGAAAGGAAAGCTAAGATGATCAATGCAATTGTAGGCAAGATCGTGCAATGCGCGCCGGACCATATGCTTGTGCTTACGGATTCAGGCGTTGAATACAGGCTTGAAGTCTCACAGAATACCTCATCGCATATGATGGCGCATAAAGGCGAGGACGGAGTCAGGGTGCTTGCTTATCTCCAGCACAGGGAAGATGCGATGACGCTCTTCGGCTTCTACAGCGAAGAGGAGAGATTCTGCTTCGAGCAGCTGCAGACTGTGCCTGGAATAGGCGCAAGGCAGGCTATAAAGATACTTTCCGGGATAACTGTCGAGAACCTTGTCAAGGCACTCGATGGGCAGGATGTCAAGACGTTGTCAAAGGTTTCAGGAATCGGTCCGAAAACAGCACAGAAGCTTGTCCTGCAGCTGAGGAATGTGCTGGTGCTGGAAGAGGCTGAAAGCAGTGATGACACCTCATCGCCGGGGCAGTTCAGGGAGCTTATAGAATCATTCCTTGACATGGGATTCGAAAGAAGGACTGTAGTTCGTGTCCTCGACCAGGTTCTTGAGGATAACGCGCTGCTTCTGCAGGGAAAGGATCTCAGGAGCGCAGAGGCTCTTGTCTTCCCCCTTGTGCTTAAAGGACTTTCAAAATGATCTTCGACAAAAGCGACGAGATAGAGATTGATGATGGTACGGTGACACGCACTGTGGATGCGCACTTCCAGGAAGAGGACAGGCAGGAGAACATGCTCCGCCCTCAGTACCTTGAGGACTTCCAGGGGCAGAGTTCCATAAAGGAGAACCTGTCAGTGTTCATACAGGCTGCGAGAAGCAGAGGCGATGCGCTTGACCATACGTTCATCGTCGGACCTCCAGGGCTGGGGAAGACGACACTTGCATCAATAATCGCAAATGAGATGCACTCAGAGATAAGGATGACATCTGCTCCTGCGTTGGACAAGCCGAAGGACCTTGCAGGAATACTCACCAATGTCTCTGAAGGATCGATATTCTTCATCGATGAGATACACAGGCTCAAGCCTGCGCTGGAAGAGATGCTTTACATCGCTATGGAGGATTTCGAGATTGATTGGGTGATAGGGCAGGGACCTGCAGCCAGGACAATGAGGATACCTCTTCCGCACTTCACTCTCATAGGAGCGACTACGAAAGCCGGATCGGTCTCATCACCTCTTGCTTCGAGGTTCGGCATAAACATACATATAGACTTCTATGACGCTGAGGAGCTTTCAAGGATCATATCGCGCTCTGCAAGGATATTGGAGACCAAGATAACAGATGATGCCGTGCTTACGCTCGCAAGATGCTCAAGGGGGACTCCGAGGATAGCGAACAGACTGCTGAGGAGATTGAGGGACTTTGCGTACGTGCTTGGTGATGGAACGATCACATCAGACATCGTGAAGGAAGGCCTCGGAAGGCTTGGCATAGATGAGAATGGCCTTGAGACGATGGACAGGAACATACTGAAGGCGATCATCGAATACTATGGAGGCGGCCCTGTAGGTGCTGACACGCTCTCGATTTCTGTCGGAGAGGCGGTTGAGAGCCTAGAGGATTTCTATGAGCCATACCTGATACAGCAGGGATACCTCAAGAGGACACCGCGCGGAAGATGCGTGACAGACAAGGCGTACGAGCTAATGAAGATAAAGGGAAAGGGACATGCTGACCAAGGACTATTATTTTGATCTTCCACCTGAGCTGATTGCCCAGGAGCCATCGGAAAGAAGGGGGGATGACAGGCTTCTGCTGCTTGACAGGGCGCTCGGGAGCTTCTCGGATCATATGATGGAGGACTTCCCGTCCCTCATACCATCTGACTCGGTGATCGTGGTGAACAACTCGAAGGTGAGGAAGGCAAGGGTATATGGCACCTCAGAGACAGGAGGAACTGTCGAATTCCTGTTCCTCTCCCCGGAGTGCGATGGCGCGTGGAAGTGCATGGCCACGAAGACGAAGAGACAGAAGAAGGGAAAGCGCTTTGCGTTCCATGGCAAGGATGGAGCTGTAAAGGCTGTTGCAGAGATTGTCAGGGAGAATCCTGATTCCACGCGTTCTCTTATGTTCTCTGAGCCAATAGACGAGGGCTTCTTTGACTCATGCGGCCATGTGCCTCTTCCTCCATACATCAAGAGGGAGGACAGCTTCTCTGATGAGTCCAGATACCAGACTGTCTATGCGAAGAACCCCGGATCGGTCGCAGCTCCGACTGCAGGGCTTCACTTCACGCCTCAGCTTATGGACAGAGTCAGGGAGCGCGGGATACCTATCCATGAGGTCACGCTGCATGTCGGTGCCGGTACATTCCTTCCCGTAAGGACAGAGAACATAGAGGATCATCACATGCACAGCGAGCATTATTCCATAACAGAGGAGACTGCTGCCGCGCTCAACAAGGCGAAGGAGGATGGCAGGCGCATACTTGCTGTCGGCACAACCTCCGTTAGGACTCTCGAGAGCGCTGCAGATGATGACGGTATCATAAGAAGGCTGACAGGCGATACCGACATATTCATACGGCCGGGATACCGCTTCAAGTTCATAGATGACCTCCTGACGAACTTCCACACACCTGAGTCAACGCTTCTCATGCTTGTATCAGCCCTTGCAGGAAAGGACCTGATATTCTCCGCATATGCACATGCCATCGAAGAGAGATACAGGTTCTTCAGCTATGGCGATGCGATGTATATAAGATCATAAGCTGTATGGGGCGAGGCTCTTCCTGATCTCGCTCTCGACTTCCTCCGCGCTTCCTGAGCCGTCTATGCGTATCAGATGGACGCCATCTGGGAGCGAAGAGAAAGCCTTCTCATAGTTCTTCCTCACCTCAGAAAGGAAGTCATAACGGTCGAAAAGCTCTTTCTCCCCGCCACGCTTCTCTATCCTCTTGAGGCATTCCTCCACAGGCGTGTCGACATATATGATGAATTCAGGGGATGGAAAGTCATTGATCAGGTTGATGAACACAGGATCGCATTCAACGCTCTGATATGCGATCGAGGAGTAGAAATACCTGTCTGATATCACTATGCTGCCTTCTTCAAGTATCCTTATTATCCCGTATGATGGATTGTGGAGATGGTCATCCCTGTCCGCTGCATAGAGCAGTGCCAGCGCCTCAGGCGTTGTCTGTATCCTCTTCTGCAGGACATCACGCACCATCCGGCCGATCGGGTTTGACGTCGGCTCGTTCGTGATCACGTACTTTCTCCTGTTGAATTCATAGTAACGGGAAAGAGCGTGCATCTGCGTCGTGGTCCCAGCCCCGTCCAGACCCTCAAAGACTATGAAAGAACCAAGAACTTTCTCTCGCATTCCTCTGTTTCTCCTCTATATTGGAGAATGCTATCATATTAACGGGAATAATTTGAGCTTTGCATGATGAAAAAAGAGCCAATAGTGTATTAATGGCTGTTTGATGTATGATATCATCGGTACAGATGAAATATCATTCGACTTTCTCGACGATTGTCATATCCCTTGCTGTGCTTCTTGTGTTCTCAGCAGTTGCGCTCGCGGTCGTCACCGTCCTTTCGATGACAAGCCCGACGCTCATTGCGACAAATGAGATACTTGATGGTCTTTCATCTGCCGATACGCCTCTTACCGTATCATTCGAGTCAATTGACAGGAACTTCCGCGATGGCGTCTTCATCAATGGGCTGAATATAGGATATGAAGGGGAGGATGTCGCAAGCTTCGACCGTGTCACGCTCCATATGGGGCTTTTCTCGCTCATAAGATATGCTGTATTCGGATCAGGAAGCCTTGAGATCGAGGCCGAAGGAGGCTCCATAACCATACCGGAGACGCTCTCCGGAGGCGGTGGCAGCGGCGGAGGAAGCTCCAGTCTGCAGCTCCCGTCAGTTCTCAATAACTATTCATTGTCGCTCCGCATACATGAGAGCGAGATGTCAGTCATGGACATCGCAAAGCTGTCAGGAGTTGAGGCCAGGATAACGCTTGACCATGGAATAAACGGCCTTGCAGGCACCGCGAGCGCTTCCTCGGCAGAATTCGTGGGAGGAGATGCCATTGTCTCGGCAGAGGGCATAAGCCTCTCGTTTGCATATGAAGACGGGATAAGCGCTGATATCTCTGCGGGGAACATAGATGGAAGCTATGGCGGAGTGACGGTGAGCGTGGAAGAGCTCTCTTCATCGCTCTCTCTCGGCGAGGATCTAGATCTCAGCAAGGCTGCCGCTGACATGGAGGCAGAGGGCATCAGCGCAGGCTATGACGGGGGCACAGCATCGCTTGCCTCGCTATCGGCAAGGTATGACGGAGGAATCTCAGCCACGCTTGGATCACTTTCCGCGGAGATGTCAGGCATCAGCGCGGAGATTGCCGGTGCAGTGATAGAGTCTGATGATTTCTCTGATATAGCGATAACGCTCAGCGGCGTGAAAGCCGGGAATGACAGGCTCAGCCTCATCTCCGCAGAGAACCTGTCGCTCATGATCTCTCTCCAGGAAAGGAGCATCTCACTCTCTTCAGGCCATGCTGATACATCGCTGCTCTCCGCGTGGACAGGCCTTTTCCCGACAATCTCGCTCGATGGCATAGAAGCGTCCGCAGCGATGTCTGACGGAAATGCGCTGAGCTTCTCATTCTCATCAGACGTGAAGCTTTCATCAGATGCTCCGGAGTTCAGCGGGACCTCCCTTTCCCTCTCTGTCTCGGGAAGTGCCGCGGATGGCAGGCTGGAGAGGGCAGACGCGGAGATTTCCGACCTGAGGCTTCCCGGAATCGATGAGAGCGCGAGGTTCATGGTCTCCGTAGAAGGGGAGAAGGTACGCTTCAGCGGACGCTATGGAAGCTATCTCTCAATCCTTGGCGGCTATGACAGGACTCTGACGCTTTCGATGATGGCAAGCAGCCTTCCTCTCTATCCGCTGCGTCCTATTATATCATTCTTCGTGCCTGCGATATCTGAATACATCGGCGAGGAGACGAAGGCAACTGGATCGGTGAATATAGGCATAACAGATGCCGGCGATGGCCCGATGGGGCCTGCATCGCTTTCCATCAGCCTCTCAGATATACGCTTCAACGACTACGCATTCAATGCCTCCACAGCATTCTCGCTCTATCTTGACAAGGAGGAGGTCAGGGTTGACAGCGCCAGCATCACGACAGACTTCGTATCGGCGACGTGGAAGGGCTCTGTCGATATCGCGGACAAGCTGCCTGAAGGTACGTTCAACCTGCTAAGGAACGATACCGTGCTTGCCTCTGCAGTGCTTGAGCTTTCAGACGCAAGGGAGTATTCATTCGCGCTTTCGATACCGTCAGCCCCGTCTGTGAGCTTCAGCGGCCATGTAGATTTCTCGCAGGATAACCTGATCACGTCAGCTGCCATACTCTCAAGCGGTGACAATGTCTATCCGATCGATGTGACTATAGACTTCATAGCTGACACTATCGCTCTCCACAATCCTCAGCTCTCCATAGATATCGAGTACGGTGACGGTGTCTACGGCACTGCGAGATTCTCATCGTTTGCCCTGCCTGTGCCTTCTCCTGATATCGCGCCATGCGTCATGAACGGCACGATAAACGCCTCATTCGTCTTCTCTGAGCAGAGGCTTTCGCTTTCCGTGCCTTCCTTCCAGATTGAGAACATGAGGCATCTGCCGACATCGCCGGATCTTTCGTTCTCAGCATCCGGTGACAATGATGGTGTAAGGCTGGACAACATAATAATATCAGGGATAGAGACAGAGCCACTCAGAGGCTCTCTGGAGCTGTCGCTGCCAGGACATAGCCTTGTGCTGTATCTTTCATCGGCAAGAAGCGATGAGAAAGAGGAGATAAGGCTGTCGATCTATGAGGAGAACTCGCTGTATTCAGGCATATTCCGCGCCGACAACTTCAATTTCGCACGCATAGGGTTAGACTCACTGAAGGGCTCGGTCAACCTCACAGGAAGCGGAAGCAGCCTGCCGACCATAGCATTCTCCGGATCTGTCACGGCGACATCCTCTGATGCTTCTGTAAGAGGTGCGCTCTCGGCTGAGCTTTTCCTTGACAGCAAGGATATAGTCCTTTCTGACATACTCTATGAGAGGGAAGGGCTGCGGATAGAGTCGCCATCGCTGACATTCTCGGCCTCTGACGGGACGTTCCACACATCAGCCACGATCGATGCGGCAAGGATCAACAACGACAGGGCATACCCTGTGTCGACATCATTTGAGCTTGATGCCTCATTCGGCGCTGAGGACAACCTCTTCGCAAGCATAGTGGCATTCACGCGCGATGAAGGGCTTCAAAGCGCATCAGGACGCTTTGCGCTTGGCGAGACATCGATAGACAACAGGCTGTTCATAGAGCCGAGGGAATCCAGGTTCAGCTACGCAGACGGTATCATCTCGGTCGATGGCAATCTTCTCTCAGGCTCCGTTGATATAGCATCCCAGTCCTTCGACGTTACGCTTGACCTTGATCCAGTACTCATTCTCAGCCTTGCCGGAGAGATCACAGATACAGGCTTCTCTATGAAGGCCGTGATAGAGAACTTCGAGATAAGCGTCGTCAACATATTATTCCCTGTACCTACTGTGACTTTCATAGACCCGGCTCCTGCCAGCGGCGAGCTTTATATCGTCAAGGACGGAATAGAGTGGGATCTTTATGGAAAGGTTGACGGGGGGATAGTTGCCTTCGATCTGTTCTGGATGCCCAATGAGCGCGTCATACTCCATAACCCGTCATTCATAATATGGGAGAACAGCATCACCAGCCTCATAGATGACTGCACCGTCCTGGACCTCAGCACATATGAGAGGCTTCCCGGACGTGTCTCCCTCGGCGTTGATCTCTCGCAGACGCTCTCGCTTGCGCAATGGACAGTCGATGTATATGTCCGTGATGGCGAGGAAGTGGGGATAAGGCTTCCGGTGCAGTCCGCGAATGTGGATATCTGGGGAGATGTCTCAGGCCACCTCTCTGTGATAGGCCATGACAATATAGTCCAGCTTGGCGGTGACATAACCGCAGATGACCTCAGGATGTCAGTAGGAATGGAGCCTATGCCATCATGGTGGGCAACGAAGAAGAAGACGACCATGGATATGAACCTCCTTCTGAGAAGGAACGTGAGCTTCGTCTTCCCGCTTGGCTCTGACCCGATCCTGACAGCAACGCTTGCGGAGAACCAGCGGCTTTCAGTGCGCATACCTGAGACCGGCGGCCTGGATATATCAGGAAACCTCGATATAAGGTCAGGCGAGTTCTTCTATTTCCAGAAGAACTTCTACATCACCGAAGGAAGCATAAGCTTCCCTGAGACATCATACGGCGATGCCACCTTCAATCCGAATATCAACCTGCGGGCAAGGCTGAGGGACTTCGACAGCGATGGAAATCCTGTTGACATATTCCTGGTGCTGCGCAATTCGACGCTCGACAACATAAGCCCGACCTTCGAGAGCTCGCCAAGCAAGAACATAAACGAGATCATGTCCATACTCGGCGGAGCGATACTCCCGACAGGGGTGTACGGGGATGTGTCTGTCTCTTCTGTCTTCTCCCTTGTCTCAGCATCTGTCGATATCCTGTCGCGTGTCGGCATACTCAGGTCCTCTGACAACGGGCTTGAATCCTCGATAAGGGACGCGCTGTCGCTCGATACATTCTCCATACACTCGAACATAGTGGAGAACATACTGTATGACACAGTCAGCCTGGCGTCATCCAATCTCAGCGAGGATAATGTCTCGCCGATGGCCAGGTATCTGAACGGGACGACGCTCTATCTCGGCAAGTACATCTCGCCGGAGCTTTACTTCGAAGGCATGGTGCATCTGCAGAGCTCTTCTGACAGGGAGGATATATCGCACTCATTCATCGCTGACGATCTTGACCTCGATATAGAGATCTCCCTCGAGTGGAACAACCCGATGTGCACAGTGACGTTCTTCACCAGGCCTGGGAACATAACTGTATATGATGTCATGGATACATTCGGCTTTGAAATCTCCAAGAGGATTGTCTGGTGAGTGTAGTTTGCATGTTTTTTGGCTGGATGCAAGGTTATGAAAGTGTTCAAGGGCCTGCTCTGTGTAGCAAGCGTGAAATCTTTCTGCTATCATGACCGCAGGAGTTTCGAATTGAGGATTAGACGCTTTCTTCTGATTTTGATCGCTGTCCTTGCCGTGGCACTGCCTTTGTCAGCTGCTGATGATACTGTGTGGTGGGATGGCATGGTCATGACGGATTTCACATACACAGGACTTCAGAATGTTTCGCAAAAGACCGTAAACGATATTCTAAGGCCGTATATCGGGGATGAGTTCTCCGACAGCGTGTTTGCAGAGATGAACGGCGTTCTCTATGCCCAGCCATGGCTCAGCTATGTGAGCGCGGAAGCGCTGAGGGGAGGGGAGAGCGGCAATGATCTCATCATCCAGTTCAACATAACAGAGAATCCGATGATATCATCTGTCCGGGTCGATGGCGAGAGACGCATAAAGGAGCGTACGATCCTCAACCAGCAGGAGATATCCGCAGGGGATTTCTACACGCCAGGCATAATCCCTGTGAGCGAAGGGGCTATAAGGGACTACTATCTCCAGCGGGGCTACAGGGACATCGAGGTCTCATCCGAGACGTCATTCGATGAGGCGTCCAATACCGTGAGCGTCGTCTTCACAGTCAGCGAGGGCAAGCAGTACAAAGTGCGCTCGATCATCTTCGAGGGGATCTCGGGGCTCACTGCACGTGATCTTGACAGGGTGCTGACCCAGAAGGAGAAGTCATTCTTCAACAGCGGGAACTTCATCCAGGGTGATATCGACACAGACAGCAACGCCATAATATCGCTGTATGGCACGGAAGGATATCCTGACGCGAGGATAGAGAGCGTCCAGGTCAATCCGACAGGTGAAGAGGATGAGGATACGATTTTCGTGAATGTCGTATACACCATCTCCGAAGGCGACAGGTGGACGATCGGCGACGTCACGTTCCATGGCAACAGCGTCTTCTCCGATTCAGATATCCAGTCCCTTATAAGCATATCCTCGGGAGATGCCTACAACGCTGCCGATATATCAAGGGAGTTCGATGCGATCTCCTCTCTGTATTATGACAATGGGTACATAAGGTCCAATATACAGTTCAACGAGATAAGGGATGAGGAGAACCATACGATCAGCTACGATATAGCGATCACCGAAGGCGAGCAGTCGATCGTGGAGGATATAATAATCACAGGGCTTACAAAGACGAAGCCTTATGTGATGGAGAGGGAACTGACACTCAAGGTCGGTGATGTCTTCTCGCGTTCACGCCTCATACGCAGCCAGCAGAACCTTATGAACACTGGCCTTATATCATCTGTCAGGGCAGATCTCCTTTACGGCGACACGCCTAATGGAGTAGTTGTCGAGATAGCGGTCGAAGAGGGCAACCAGATGGAGCTTCAGTTCGGAGCGACGTTCGGCGGCACGGTTGATGGGTTTCCCATCTCCGGATTCCTTCAGTGGGCCGATAGGAATCTGGCAGGGACTGGCCGTGATCTCGCCATCTCCACGACGCTATCTCCCGATACCCAGTCTGTATCTATATCCCTTTCTGATGATTGGGTGGGGGACAGAAGATGGGCAAACGGAATAAGCTTCTCTGTCGAGCATAGCTATCGCGATAACACGCTGCAGAGGGCATATGGCTCTGATTACTTCGATGGCCGTGATGATGAGAAGGTGACATATCCGCTTGGCTACTCATCAGCTGACAGCTGGTACGGCTCAGACAATCCTCTCTATCCGACCGACGCATACCTGATGGCCTACCATTACTGGCGCATAGCGCTTGGATATGACACAGGCTACACATTCACATTCGAGCCGGGATCGCTCACGCTTTCCGCCGGTCTCTCATTCGGAATCAACCGTGCCTTCTATGATGACACCAAGTATGATCCGTATGAGCTTCTGATCAAGCGCTACCATGAGAAGTGGCAGTGGTCGAACAGGCTCTCGCTCTCTGTCACATGGGATGGCAGGGATCTCAGGCAGAACACGACAAAGGGCTATGTCCTGTCAGCCTCATGGACATATGCCGGAGGCTTCCTTGGAGGACTCTCGAACTACAACAGGCTCTCGCTCTCAGGTGCTGGCTACCTGTCGCTCTTCAGCTATACCAATGACGAAGGCGACACAAAGAACCTGGTTCTCTCACTCTCGTCTTCTGTCTCGTTCATGTTCGACCAGTTCTGGAACAGCGGAGACGGCTCTGGATGGTCATGGCACAACGCGAAGCAGGGAGCTACAAGATACGAGATGCTCTATATAGACGGCATGAACATCGGAAGAGGCTTCGATGTCGTGTATGACAAGTCGTTCCTCTGGCACACGCAGGTAGATCTCACGTTCCCGATCGTCAACCAGATCGTGGCGGTCGAGGGCTTTGTGTCTGCTACAGGCGTCACAGGAGAGCTTGATGAGCTTTCATCGTTCAGTAACATCGACTGGTACTTCGCAGGAGGCATAGGGCTGAAGATGCAGATACCTGGATTCCCTCTTGGCCTGTATATCGTGAAGAACGCGACATGGACGCAGGAGAGGAACTTCCAGTGGGAGTCAGGGCTGCTCTTCGCAGACAGCAACAGGCCAGGCTCCGGCCTTAAGATAGTCCTTGCGATAACGACCTCGCTTTACTGATGAGGATCCGGCGCCCAGGTGCCGGATTTTTTTTCATCCCGGCTGTAGCAAAATGGTTTTATTTCCTATAATCTTATTCTGGTTATGAGGAAAGATGATCAGCTGACGCCTATGATGCGCCAGTATCTTGATATAAAGGAAAAGCATCAGGACATGGTGCTTTTCTTCCGCCTTGGTGATTTCTATGAGATGTTCAACGAGGATGCGGTCGAGGTCTCAAGACTGCTGAATCTCACCCTAACGAAAAGAGGCTCCGCACCTATGTGCGGCATTCCCTACCATGCGGCAAGAAGCTATCTGAAGAGACTTCTGGATGCCGGGAAGAAGGTTGCCATATGCGAGCAGCTCTCCCTTCCGGACAAGCCGAATGAGCTTGCAAAGCGGAGCGTGACAGAGATATACACACCCGCCACTGTCGTCGATGACGAGTACCTTGACTCGCTCTCATCGTCATATATCCTTGCGGTGACAGAGGACAGGAAGGGCCTTTATCTTTCCTGGACAGATATATCGACAGGTGAGTTCTATGTGCGCACGCTGCCTCTTGAGAGGGACTACGCATCATTCGAATCAGCGCTCTCCTCCATATCACCGAAGGAGATACTGGTTCCAGATGATGTATATTTCACAGAGAAAGGATTCAAGAGGGCGGTGGACAGCACGGGAGCCATGGTGACGAAGCTGCCTAAATGGGAGTTCACGGTGCGGTCAGGGCTCAAGGAGGCCACTAAGCAATTCCCTCTCTCTGTCCTCGATGCAGCAGGTGTCGACAGGACGGATCCTGTACTCTCTGCTGTTGGGCCGCTGCTTAAGTATCTTTCGGACAATACGAAGGCGGAGCTTCCGCAGCTGCGCGTCGTGGAGAAGATAACAAGCGAGAGCTTCCTGATGCTCAATGCCGCTGCCGTGAAGAACCTTGAGCTTGTCTCCTCTCTCTCAGGAAGCAAGGAAGGCTCGCTTCTCTCTGCTGTGAACAGGACCAGGACAAGCTCAGGCTCCAGGCTGCTCCGCTATGAGATACTCCATCCGCTTGTGGACAAGGACAGGATAGAGAAGAGACTTGGCTGGGTTGAGAGGTTCGTGTCAGGCAGGGATGAGCTTGAGCGCGTCAGGGCGATACTCTCGCAGGCAGCTGACCTTGAGAGGCTGGCAGCGAAGGCTTCCATGAAGAAGCTCACTCCGCGTGACCTGATCGCGATTGCCGACACGACTATCTCATTCTTCACCCTTGTCTCGGAAAAGAGCGAGTATCTTGCGATGGCAGATGATTTCTCAGAGTCCTTCGATGAGCTTCTCTCATTCGCATCTGATACGGAGAGGGCTATAAGCCGCGATTGCACCAATGCAGCGAACGCCGGTACGATCGTGCTTGCCGGATATGACAGTGCCCTTGACATGGAAAGGGATCTCATGGAGAAAGGCTCTGCCATGCTTGATGAGTATATAGAGAAGCTTAAGGCGGAGACTGGGATACAGACGATGAGGGCAGGGGAGAACCGAATCCTTGGCGCATTCATCGAGGTATCAAAGGGACAGCTTGACAAGGTCCCTCCGTACTTCATAAGGAGACAGACACTTGTCGGCGGCGAGAGATTCGTGACGCCAGAGCTTGAGGATCTGAAGCTCCGCATCAACACAGCCGCGGAATCCGCAGCCAGGATGGAGAAGGATATCTACGCTTCATTCGTCGAAAAGGCGTTCTCCCTTTACATCCCAATTGAGAACATGGGAAGAATAATATCGCGGCTGGATTACTTCACGTCACTTGCGGCCCTTGCTGTCGAATGCGGCTATGCGCGGCCGGAGATCGTCCAGGAAGGGGAGATAGAGATAACGGACGGCAGGCATCCTGTCGTAGAGCATTTCACAGGCCGGGATGACTATGTGGCGAACTCTTTCTCATCATCTCCTTCGAGGTTCTCTCTCATAACAGGCCCGAACATGGCGGGAAAATCCACATATCTCAGGGAGATCGCCGTCATAACGTTGCTTGCGCACATCGGCTCGTTCGTGCCTGCAAGGATGGCCAGGATCCCGATAACTGACAAGATATTCTGCAGGGTGGGGGCCAGCGACAACCTGGCGCGCGGCGAGTCCACGTTCCTTGTCGAGATGGCGGAGACAGCCGCTATACTGCGTTCAGCCACGCCGAGATCGCTTGTCATAATGGATGAAATAGGAAGGGGAACTTCAACAGAAGATGGCATGTCCATTGCGTATGCCGTGATGGAGTACCTGAAGAAAGTAGGCTGCATAACGCTTTTCGCGACGCATTACCATGAGCTCACGCTTCTTGACACATCAGGGCTCCAGCTTCTTCACATGGCGGTGAGGGAGGAGAAGAACACGATAACATTCCTCCGCAAGGCAGAGCCTGGGGTCTCCGCGTCAAGCTACGGCATACATGTGGCAAGGCTGGCAGGTCTTCCGCGGGAGGTGATAAAGGAAGCCTCATCGTTCCAGCGCAGGCATTTTGCCGACTACGCCTTCGACACGGCCCAGGGCGATCTCTTCATAGACAGCAGCTGCAAAGATGAAAGCGATGAGGAAGGGATCATAAGGGAGATAGAGGCGTTCGACACAGATTCATCGACTCCGCTTGATGCCTTGATGTTCATATCTGAGCTTAAGAAAAGGCTCAGATGACCATCTCTTGGAATATCCGGAATGCCATGATACGATCAGGGCATGAAGAAGAAGCTAATCACGCTGCTTGCAGCGCTGCTTGCAGCATTGTCAGTGTTTGGATCAAGCCTCGCAATGCCGGCGCTGCTGCTTCCGGGGCTGCTTTATGACGGAAGCGGGGAGAGCCGCAGCTACAATCTTGCAGACTTCGCGCCAGGGGACCTTAAGTCCCTCTTCATCGCGCCGATGCTCAGAAGCTCTGACGCTGGCATCAAGGAGCTTGCATCAGGATCTGCTGAGTCGATAGCCTCCGCCATCATTGCAGATCTGGTGCCGTCCATTATGCCGATCGACACCATAGATCCAGCAGAGGCAAGCGGCACAATATCCATATCGCCATCCATTTCCCCTGATGATCTCTCCGGAAAGGTTGTCATATCATACGATGACGTCTCTGCATATTCATATGACGGGACATCGCTCTCCTGCGATGGGGATGTTGAGGCTGCTCTTTATCTTGGCGGTCCAGACGGCGCCTATATAACGCTCTCTGTCTCCGCATCAGGCTTCATGCTCGACGGAGAGGAGATTGATGGACGGCTGTCGTTCTCGATCGGCCTTGACGGCAATGCTATAGGACGCATGCTCAAGTCCTCTGGGATAGATGAGGAGCTCTACAGATACCTCCTTTCTTCCGCAATAGTCTCTGGCTTGGCAGAATCAGGGGACGTGGCGCTCATGGATATCTCAACGCCAGAGTCCCTGCTGTCATTCATCGATATGCACGGGATGATGGATATCATGGATTTCGGGGTGCTTTGCCTAGCTGCAGAGGACTATGGCATCACCGCTGATGAGGTCCTTTCAGCTGTCATATTCTCGATAGATGATGACGGCACTCTCTTCACGGCAGATATCCCGGCAGTCATATCCGCGCTTTCTATGATCGGTTTACTATGAAGTGTTGACAGCCTTTTCTTTATTTGTTATAAGGTAATCAGTTTCATTAAAGTGATTTAAGGGACCGTTCATAGGTCCCTTTATTCATGACGGAGGAATTCATGCTGAAGGATGAGGCATCCCAGAGCCAGCTTGTTAGGGATATAGAGAGCCTTGTGTCAAGCCGCGGCCTGAAAGTAGTCGAGGCGACTACTTCTGTCCATCAGGGCTCTGCATCGATGACGGTCGTGCTATTCAGGCAGGAAGAGGAGATCAATACAGATGATCTGGCTGCTTCCTATAATCTTATCTATCCGAGATACAGCATAATACTCGGGGAGAGGGATCTTCAGCTTGAGGTATCATCTCCAGGGCTGCAGAGGAACCTGAAGGATGTCATGGAGTTCTCCGTGTTCAGAGGCAAGGACGTGAGATGCTACAGCATATCGAGATCATCATATGCGGTCGGCCGGATCGAAAGCGCTGATGGATCTTCTGTCACTCTCTCTGACGCGTACTTTGAAGGTGAAGAGGAAAAGAGTGTCATCACTCTGCCTTTTAGCGATATAGCTAAGGCTAAGCTGGAATATAGATGGGAGGCAGGAAATGCTTGATCTAAGCGAAGAAATCAAATCCATGATAGAAGACAGCAAGATGGATGAGGCGAAGGTTGTATCGCTTATCCATGATATGCTCACCAGTGCCTATAAGAGGAAGTTCGGGACAGATGACAATGTCGTGGTCCGTTTCTTCCCGAACAATGCAGGCATAGACAACAGATGTGTCGAGCTATACTCTGTCAAGGAAGTAGTGAACGAGGAAGACTGGTACGATAAGGTCAGGCAGATCCCTCTCGATGACGCGCAGAAGCTTGTCGAGGACGTAGAGGTGGGGGATTCCCTTGAGATCCCTATAGATCCGCATAACTTCGAATACAGCGCCGTGCAGTCCGCGAAGCAGCGCTCCCAGCAGGTCGTGAAGGAATATACCACGGACAAGGTATACATAGACGCCAAGGCGATGGAGGGAAAGCTCGTAATAGGCGAGATAAAGAGGCAGAACCCGAAGAACGGCGACTATATCGTCAACCTCAACCTTGATGGCGCCGACGCGCTCTTCCCATTCCGCGGACAGAGCCCAAGGGAGACATATGAGATAGCTGAGAAGCTGAAGTTCTATGTCGAGAAGGTCGATAAGGTCAGCGGCAGCGACAAGGGAAGGAAAGGACGCGACATGAAGGCTCCGCGCGGCTCATCTGTGAACATCCTTCTCACACGCTCATCCAAGGAGTTCGTGAAGGCTCTTATCGAGAACGAGGTGCCTGAGATCTCCACAGGGGATGTCGAGATAAAGGCAATCGCCAGGCATGCGGGTGTCAGGACAAAGGTCGCCGTCGATACGCACAAGACAGATGTTGACCCTGTCGGATCCACTGTCGGAAAGGCCGGCGTAAGGATACAGACAGTCATGGCAGAGTGCGAGGGTGAGAAGATAGACATAGTGCGCTATTCAGATGATCCTCTCGTATACATTGCGAACGCATTGATCCCGGCGCAGGTCAAGAGGGTTGTCACAATAGATCCTGCGACGCGCCATGTAGTGGCTATCGTGGATGACAGCCAGCTCGGCATCGCTATCGGGCAGGCGGGCGTCAACGTCAAGCTCGCGAAGATTCTCTGCGACTGGAACATAGAGGTTAAGACACAGTCCCAGTTCAACGAGATGGAGCAGACGATGGAGATCTACAGGAATGTGGATAACCTCTTCAAGAGCAGCGAGGAAGGGGACGAGATCGCAGATGAAGAGAGCGAGGAGGCAGCTCCTGCGCTTACGAACGACCAGATCGGAATAGATCCTGATGATACGCCGATCACGGACATCGGCCTCCCTGATGATCTTGTCAGGAAGCTTCACGATGTGGATATATGGTCTATAGAGGAATTCTTCGATTACAATGAGGACGAGCTTAAGGCAAAGGGACTTTCCGATGAGGATATCTCTGCTGTACGCAACAGCGTTGTCGTGACGGAAGATGATGGTGATGGGGAGTTTGAGTGCCCGATCTGCCATGAGATCCTCCCGGCAGGCACAACGGTATGTCCGAAGTGCGGAGCGGAATTTGAATTCGAGTGATAAAGGATAAAGATGTCAGAAGAAGTTAAGAACGAGGGAAAGATCACGAAAGTAAATGTAATCAAGCGTACGGCTGCTCCGAAGCCGGAGAAGAGCCCCGCTCCTGAGTCCCAGCACCAGAACGATGGTGAGAAGAAGGTCATCGTCCTTAAGAAGAAGCCAGTAGTCGTCAAGGTGAAGGAGAAGGAAGAAGAGAAGAAGAAGGAGCCTGTGATACCGGAAAGCAGCAAGATTTCCGAGCCTGTCATCATAAAGGCAACCAATCTTCCTCCTATCATACAGAAGCCTGCAGCCACGGAGAAGAAGGAAGAGCCTGCACAGGCCAAGAAGGACTTCGGCAATGTCCTCACGGGAAGAGGATATATGACAAACACGGCTGTGCATCACCAGAATTCGAGGATACAGTCGCCTCTTCATAACGGTCCTGTCATCATCAAGAGCGCGAATCTTCCGCCTGTTCCGGGCCAGAAGGTCGATGGTGCTGTCCAGGCTCCAGCAAAGCCACGTGTAGCGGGAATCGTCGGCGGACGTCCTGCAGGCGGGCAGAGGCAGGGACAGAGGCCTCGCTTCCAGAACCAGAAGGACGGAGACGGCAAGTTCCAGAGGCAGGGGCAGCGCATGCCTCGTCCGGGACAGAGCTACACACCATCTGCAGGACAGGGCTTCAAGAGGGATGGACAGGGAGGAGCGCCGAGATTCGGCCAGCGTCCTATGCGTCCTCTTCCGAGCCAGAGCGCTCCTGATATCAACCAGAAGGGGCCTGGGAAGAGACCTCAGAACGCATCGCGCAAGAGGGATTACAGCGACAGGTACCAGAAGGATGAGGAGCTGGATTTCCAGTTCCAGAAGAAGAAGAGGGAAGAGCAGAAGCTTTCAGCTGTGCCTAAGTCCATCGACATAATGGAGAACATCTCCGTTGCAGATCTTGCGAAGAAGATGAACCTCAAGGCTTCTGACATAATATCAAAGCTCTTCGGCATGGGCATGATGGTGACGATCAACCAGCAGATCGACCATGACACGGCAGAGATCATAGCAAGCGAATATGGCTGCCAGGTCCATCTCGTATCGCTGTATGATGAGACCATCATAGCGCAGGAAGAGGACAATCCTGACGATCTCGTGCCACGTGCGCCTATCGTCACGATCATGGGCCACGTTGACCATGGAAAGACGAAGCTTCTTGACGCTATCAGATCATCTGATGTCGCAGGAGGGGAGTTCGGAGGCATCACTCAGCACATCGGCGCATACAAGGTGAATGTGCCAGGCAAGGGAGATGTGGTGTTCCTCGATACTCCGGGCCATGCTGCGTTCTCCATGATGAGGGCAAGAGGTGCCCAGGTCACAGATATCGTTGTCCTCGTGGTCGCAGCAAACGATGGCGTCATGCCACAGACAAAGGAAGCTATAGACCACGCGAAGGCCGCGAAGGTCCCTATCGTTGTCGCGATAAACAAATGCGATCTGCCTGAGTCCAACCCTGAGCGTGTGATGCAGCAGCTTTCAGAGCTTGGCCTTGTCCCTGAGGAGTGGGGTGGCCAGACGCTCTACTGCAGGATCTCAGCGCTCAAGAAGGAAGGAATCGACGATCTTCTCGACACGATACTCCTGCAGGCTGAGATGCTTGAGCTCAAGGCAAATCCAAACTGCAGGGCAGTCGGAAAGGTCCTTGAGTCCAGGATCGACCAGGGAAGGGGAACTGTCGCGACCATCATCATCGAGAAGGGAACGCTTCATCAGGGTGACTACTATGTCGCGGGCATATATCCAGGCCGCGTAAGGGCGATGTTCGATGACAAGGGCAAGAAGATAAAGGAGGCAGGTCCGTCTGACCCTGTCGAGATCATAGGCCTTTCCGATATACCTTCAGCCGGCGATCCGTTCCAGGTGACGGAGGATGAGAAGCAGGCAAGGATGATCGGAGCGAAAAGGCAGGAGCTTGAGAGGATCTCTGAGGCCGGAAGCAAGAAGAGAAGGACGATCGATGATATCGGAAGCGGCATAAAGGACTTCAACGTCATAATCAAAGGTGACGTGCAGGGATCTGTCGAGGCTCTGCAGGGCGTTCTCGAGAAGCTTTCCACAGATGAGATCACCGTAAACGTCATAAGGGCTGCAGCCGGAGCTATCATCGAATCCGATGTGACGCTCGCATCTGCCTCTGACGCTGTCATCATCGGCTTCAATGTCCGTCCGACGCCGCGTGCACAGGCTCTTGCCGAGCAGGAGAGGGTCGAGATAAGGAAGTACAATGTCATCTATGACGTCGTTGATGATATCAAGGCGGC
>CASFMA010000103.1 GCA_949295675.1 uncultured Spirochaetales bacterium
CATTTGACGGTTTATTGCACATTTTCAGTTCTAATGCGTCATGCACTCTTTTGTTTAGAGGCCCTTCAGCGTTCCTGAAGCTTGTCTCTATGAGAGAAAACAAGTACAGCGTCCTGCCGGCTATGCCTGATGATATCGAAAGCTGCGTCGAGAAGCCCTGGGAGAGGGCCATCGCTGCTGAGAGGCTCAGCGCTTTTGCGATTCCTGACAGTAGCGCATTCTCGGTTATGGGGTATGAAAGCACTGTGCAGAGCACCCGTCCCTCTGGGGTGAGCAGCGATGAGAATACCATGAATGCAAGAGTCATGATGTGCATTCCCATCTTTATCTTCCTCCCGCTCCTCTTCTGGAAGGCAAGCGCTGCAATGAGCGCTATTGCCAGCAGCGGGATATTCTCCATCATCAGCACGGAACCCGCTGATATGACCAGGGAGGCTATGGGAAGCATGGTGTTCCTGCGCCCTTCCATCCCTTCTGCTTCAGGCAGATGCTCCGGCAGCTCTACCTTTCCAGAAAGATAAGCCACCAATATGGCTGAAGGCAGGGAAAGGGCGAGCATTAGAGGCAGGAACATAAGAGCGCCATCACCGGCATAAAGCGATGCCACAGCTATCTGGACGATGGAGCTTGCAAGGGCTCCAAGCAGGGAAATGGAGTATATCGAAATACTCCTGCAGAGCTTTTTGGCAAGATACATGAGCATCCCTGATGCGAAGGTCTGGGATAGCGACATGATCGCAAAGAGCGAGAAGAGCGTGCCCGAGACATATGAGTTGCCGATTGCCTTCACCGCAAGGAGCGCGATGAATGACCTTATATCCAGCCCAAGTCCCATCAGGATCGGTATATTGGCAAGCCCCAGACGGAAGAATGGCAACGGCCTTGGGACGAAAAGCTCAGCAAGGCTCATCAGCAGAGATATAGCGCCAAGATATGCGACATTATCCTGTGACCGCATTCACCTCACCTCCGTTTCTTCCTGTCGTGGCTATCACCCTGTTTGGCAGGCAGCAGAGGACATCTGACCATCCTGCTTTCATACATGTCCCGTTCGGGCAGGGCGATGATACGACCCTGGCCCTCCCGTCCCGTATCTCTATCTCCGTCGTGCCAAGCGGGCCGGAAAAGCTGTATATCCCATCCCTTGACAGCGAGTATGCGTATTCAGCCCCATCTGCCTCGACATACAGGGTGTCAGAGCCTGCCGGCAGGAGGCGCAGCGAGAGAAGCAGCGCCGCAGCATATAATGTGAAGGCTAATATGTCGGCAATATGAGGTCTTTGCATGTTCTGATGATAGCAGAGCTTCGGCATCGTTAGGAAGTGAAGAACATGTATAGAAAAACAGCGCATTTGTCGGCCAAATATGTTGTTTTTCTGTTAAAATGTGTCCTAATTGTCGGTAATATATATTTTTAACATAAAAAATTGACTTTCTATTGCCATGTGTGGATATCAATTTGTATGGCTGTTGTTTATGTAGCGGATGAGGATAGGGAACTTTGTTCGAGATTCTCGGTATATCTTTCCCTCAACGGGCTGTCCTCTGAGATGTTCCTTTCTCTGTCCGAGCTTTTGAGGACTGTTCAGAAGACACCTCCTGATGTGATTGTCATGGAGCTTGATTATCAGGATGGTGATGGCATGGCTTCCCTCAAGCGCATGCACTCATCAGTATCATCCTCGATAATAGTCGCATCAAGGCGGAGCTCTGAAAGCGACAGGATCATGTCGTTTGAATTCGGATGTGATGATTACCTCATAAAGCCTTATTCGATGAAGGAGCTTACGCTCCGCATAATAGCTATCCTGAAGAGGCGCAATGCTGCAGGATACTCCTTCAGGAACGCAGTATACCGCATAAGGCAGTCTGAGCTTGTCGTTGACTGGGATTCGCATCTTCTGAATCTTGATGGCCGCCCTGTCACCCTTACTGCGAGCGAATGGAAGATAATCACTTATCTGGTGACAAATGCAGGTTATCTCATATCCAGGCAGCAGATACTGTCCCAGTGCTTCCCTGAAAGCATGGAAAGCTCTGACAGGATAATCGATACGCACATAAAGAATATAAGGAGCAAGCTCGGGCCTGGCGGCACTGACTGGATTGAGACCATACGTGGCTATGGCTACAGGTTCCTCGGCAGCATCGTGAAGACGTGATCTATCTGTTATTTATGTGAAGTTGTCGGGAACGCTATTGAAAACGTATCGTTATTCTCTGAAACTCAGCAATATATGAAACTGATTTATATTGTTGAAGACCATGATGTGATAAGGGATGGAGTTGTCCAGTATCTCTCCCTTTCAGGATATGAGGCAAAGGGATTCGGGACGATAACAGCGGCCCGTGAGGCCTTTGCCGAAGCTGTCCCTGATCTCCTTATCCAGGATGTGATGCTTCCTGACGGGGACGGGTTCTCGTTCGCGAAGGAGGTCAAGGAGAAGTATCCACGCCTGCCTGTCATATTCCTTACGGCACGCATCGATGAGTCAGACAGGATCCTCGGCTTTGAGCTTGGTGCCGATGACTATATCACGAAGCCTTTCAGCCCAAAGGAGCTTGTGCTCAGGATACAGGCGCTGTTCAGGCGTGTCGATGATACAAGCACCGTTACCGACAATGTATACAGATATGTCGATGATGATAATGTCATGGTCATAGATGACAATGAGCATGTCCTGCTTATCAACGATGTCCCGATAGCGCTGACTGCAGCAGAGTGGAGGATTGTCTTCTATCTCGCTGCGAACGCGCCGAACCTGATAACGCGGTCGCAGATACTCGAGGAGTGCTTTGATTACAACTTCGAGAGCTACGAGCGTGTCGTGGACACACATATAAAGAACATACGTGCAAAGCTTAAGCCAGGCAGCTGGATAGATACTGTCCGCGGCTACGGCTACCGCTTCTCCGGAAAGAAGGATTGATAATGCGCCATCACTTCCTCCGCCTGTTCTTATCCATAGTCCTGATTGTCGTCGCCTTGTTGGCCGTGCAGATCGCGATAATGCTTGTCAGCAGCTACCGTGTCTCCGTCAACTGGCGGAGCAAGGTATTTGATGAGTTCGTGGAGGCAGTGCAGTCCGCTATATGGGAAGTGTCGTCAGCAGACGAGAACTCAGTCTACAGGCTGATGCTCAACAATACATCTGAGCGTATTTCCGGGCTTCTTCTCCGCAATGGCGATGGCGAGTTTGTCGCGACGATCGGAAGAAGCCCTATGGGCGAGCAGCTCCCGACGCCTGACAGGGCAAGGAAGTTTGCAGATACATCGATCATTCCTTATGATGCCAGGATGCACATCACGTACCAGTCAAGCATCGAGTATACTGACGTTGAGATAGAGAGCCCGAAGTATGAGATCGCGCTGAGGTCCACAGGCGGTATCATGCCTGTCCTCCAGGATGTATCATTCAGGCCTCTTGCCGATGGACCATCTATGACTGTCGCGCTTCCAAAGAGCCTCAC